>DASSIO010000086.1:0-2332 GCA_035691825.1 Terriglobales bacterium
TTTGATAACTGCATTCAGGTCGAGGCTCTTGAATTCTCTCGCGTAATTGAACTCCTCACCCATCGGATCCGACAAGGCAGAGTGCTGGTGCAAGGCGTTCAGGTTCATCTGATTCGGCCACCAGTCCGCATTCCTGTTGAACCGGCGTGGGCCGTGCGCGACTGGGCACTTGGATTCTGTTGCGCTGTGTTGTTCCTGAGCATCGGGAACGAGGGTCTTTGCGGCTGAGGATCCGGTTTCCATAAGTTTTCCTTTTTCGAACTGCGAAAAAACTGCTTTGAATTGGTTGCAAACACTGTTTCTGCGTCGGCCACTTTGCTGTCGGCCGCGCATTCCTGGGCACGCTGTTGATCGATCTATGAGCTTACCAGATTACGAGAGGCGTGCCGCCGAGAGCTCTTCGCGCACGGCTCTCGGAAAATGAGTTCAGATTCGCCAAGAAAACGCTTACCCAGTAATCTCGAGGCAGGCCTGGGAACCTCGAACTATTCCATGTCCTCAAGGTTGCGGCACCGCTCACAGACGAGGTGGTGATGACGCAAGCCTCTCGCCAAAGCGCGCGCCGCGCCCCTCCACACGCACTTCATATGCCAAACCCGCGCCCACCGCTGCCCTCCAGACATTGTGATCGACACGACGTCCATGATGTGTCTGGAATAAATCCAAAGCGCTATTTTGTCAAGGCTGGCGCTCTGGCTTGAGGCTGCGAACCTATTTGGATACAGGGTGTTTCTTGTCCAGGATCAGAATTGAATGAGCTGCTCGGCGATTCGGCTATTTTCCGTGTCATCCGAATATAATCGAAACGCCCATACCCCTCGGGAGCTTCCTGATGCAAACCCTAGTTGCGCTCACGCGTGGAGTCTCCCCCCGACTCTCTGAATGCGAACTTACGTTCATTGAGCGGCAAGTCATTGATTATCCCAGAGCGGTTCAACAGCACCAACAATATCAGCAGTTCTTAAGCGAGGTGGGAGCAAAGGTCATTGAGCTGCCAAGCGATGAGCGTTGCCCGGACTGCTGTTTCCTGGAAGACACGGCGCTGGTTCTGGACGAGATGGCCGTTGTCACCCGCCCTGGAAGTGAAGCGCGGCGCCGCGAAGTGGATGGTGTTGCACCTGCGATCCTGAACTTTAGGGAGGTGGTGAGGATCGATGCACCGAGAATGCTTGAGGCAGGAGACGTGCTGCGCCTGGGCCGTAAGCTCTTCGTTGGGATCTCCACCCGAACAAACCAGCAAGGGATTGAGATGCTAAGAGGAGCAGTCCAGCCATACGGATATGAGGTGGTCGGGGTCCCTATGAGGAGGGCTTTGCACCTAAAGAGCGTTTGTACAGCGCTCGACGATCACACCGTGCTCGCAGACAAAAGGCACTTTGAACCCGCGGCATTTTCTAAATACGAGCTGATCGAGGTCCCCGCCGAAGAGCCAATGGCAGCGAACGTCCTGCGGATCAATGGGGTGATTTGCCTGCACGCGGGATTTCACCGAACTCTTGCTCTCTTACAGCGCAAGGGTTTCGACACCCGCACAGTAGATATCTCGGAGTTTCTCAAGGCAGAAGCTGGGCTGACCTGCATGAGCATCATTCTTTATGCCTCTCCTACTCAGGTGGCCTGAGAGCTCCCCGCGCACATCTACGGGAGCCATTGTGGAAAAGGAAGGCTCCCAGTCCTAAGAAGAAAAGGCTACCTGAAATCATCTTAAGTTCGAATAGCGGCACGGAGCCAATCTGGTTGGACGGAACAAAGACTACGGCTATGGCCAAGAGCGTGGTGAACAGGCCTACGGACCCGATGGTTCGTAGAGTGTAACTACTGAAGCGACCCCGTGGGGGCAGCCCTGTCTTCTTGTTGCTCGCCAGCAAGAGTACTGCCGCGAAGATGTAAACGTATGGCACCAAATTGAGAACCACTGACAGGTCCAGCATGGTAACGAATGCTTCTTTCACCGCCGCTCCGGCGAAACTCATCGACAGGAAAAGCGCGCAGGTTGTGCTCTGAGCGATAAGGGCGACATGTGGTGTTTTATAGCGCGGATGTAGTCTGCCCAAGCTGGATGGAAGGTAACGATCAAGACCAAATACGAAGGGGAGACGGGCGGCACCGGTGAGCCAGGCCGATGCAATGCCAATGATCGAGATGCTGAGGATGATAACCAACACGGGCAGCATCCAGGGTAGGCCGACTTGCCGGCTCAGGCGCGCTACCGCTTCTACAAGCCCCTGCACTACTCCGATTTGGCCCGCGGGCATGGCCATGAGCAAAGCGGCAGTCGTGGCTACATAGAGCGCTCCACAAGCAAT
This sequence comes from Terriglobales bacterium, assembly GCA_035691825.1. GTDB lineage: Bacteria > Acidobacteriota > Terriglobia > Terriglobales > Acidobacteriaceae > Gp1-AA122. The sequence continues at coordinate 2,307 of DASSIO010000086.1, forward strand.
GCCGCTCAGGGCAATCGCACCAGGCA
>DASSIO010000087.1:0-5427 GCA_035691825.1 Terriglobales bacterium
AATGGAGGCGATCGCAGACGCGCTGGAAAAGACGCGCTGGTGCCGCAAAGACGCAGCCAAGATGCTGGGAATCAGCTATAAAGCATTGCTCTATAAGATGCGCCAGTTCAACCTAGACACGCCACGGACAAGGAAGTCAGCTACGCCTGGCAGCGAAGAATCCCCATCGGCGTAGGGACACGAAACGGCTAGGATTCTGGCTCCGCCGACTTAAGGATTTAGCAGTTAATTTGCCAGGCTGGATAAGCTTAAGCCGGGATGAAAAAAACGATAGCTTCCCTTTGGTGAACTGAGTTACCTTGTCTTACACCAATCGGGCCGACTGAGCCAGGGCCAGTCCGGGACTTGAATAGAAAACCGCTAGTGGAATCTGCCTTTTTTGTATTCAATCGAGAGAAAGGAACGCGGGCAAGACTCAAAATCCGCGGCGTGAACTGGAACATGGGGGGCATGACGGAGCGCCGGACCACTCGACGATACGATTTATCACTGCCGATTATCGTTCGCATGGCTGCAGAGAAGATATCCGCGCAGCAAACATACAAGACCCGGGACATCTCGACGCGCGGCCTGTATTTCGTCATGGATCAGGATTTGGAGGCCGGTTCGGTTTTGGAGCTGACTCTTACCTTGCCTCCTGAGGTGACTCGCGGCGCTGAGGTGTTCGTACACGCATCGGGAAGAGTTGTCCGCGTGGAGCCGCGAATCGAGGACGGCAATGCCCGGAAGGGAATCGCTGCCGTTATCGAGCGGTATGACATTATCCGAGGAGAAGCTGCACGGGCCTGAAGCGTCCCTTGAAATACGCCTCAGGCCAGGTTCGAGAAGAAATTAGGTCCTCCTTCCATCTCATTCTGCGACATTGCAATGCACCTGCCTCGTTTTGGAACCCATCTTGCTTCTACCCGCGTTTAGGCCTAGTATGCGGCCAAAACCAGTTCGGGGAGGGTCCCATGAGGGTTGGCGATTTGCTCGGGTCCCGCAGGCAAGTTTATTCCGTTAATGAAGAGACCAGCGTTCACCAGGTCGCGCAATATCTGCGTGAGAAACAAGTGCGTACGGTGGGTGTGCGAAATGGAGCCGGCGCGCTTACCGGAGTGATCTCGCAGAGCGACATTTCCGACAAAGTTGCCGCTGAGAACAAATGCCCCGCGTGGATGAAGGCTTCTGACATCATGACGCGCGAGCTCGTTACGATAACTGCGGAGAAGACCCTCGACGAATGTCTACTGCTGATGGAACAGAACAGCATTTTTCACCTCATCGTGCTCGATGAGCGCGGAGACTTCCGCGGCATGCTGTCGGTCAAGGACATCCTGCGAGTGGTTGCTTCGGACGAGAAGGCGAGAGCCGACCTATTGGAATCGTTTATCTTCCCACAGCGTTAAGAAGCCCTAGGTCGCGCTTCTTGAACTTCCACTTGAGAAAATTGTTTTCGAACGTGGGAGAAGTTTTTACTATTTGTGATATCGGCGAGCCGACTTTCTCTATCTTCCGGTACTAAAACCATCCCGCCTTTTGTCTCTGTAAGCTATTGTGCAATAAAGACTTATTTATTCTAGCTAACTCTATCGTGGGCTGATTCCGCCTTAGCCTGATGGCCTGCGGTGTGCATCCTTTGCCCTAAGCTGCTAACACCAGCCCAGCTATGCCTGTCGAGAGACGAACAAAATCCGCAGCAGCGGAACTGGCCAACGTCTTGCCGCCAGACGACGTGCTTTTTGGACGTTCGGAGGCCATGAAGGAGGTTCGTAAACGGGCCACAAAGGTTGCGGCGACGAGCGTTCCGGTGTTGCTGTGTGGGCCAAAGGGATGCGGGAAAGAAGTTTTGGCGAGGTGGATTCACAATCATTCGCTGGTGAGCGGCGGCCAGTTGGTTAAAGTCAACTGCGCGGCAATCCCTGGAACGTTGCTGGAGAGTGAACTCTTCGGCTTCGAAAAGGGGGCCTTTACTGGGGCGCACGCTACCAAGCCGGGAAGAGTGGAGCTTGCGCACAACGGCACACTATTTCTGGATGGAATCGCAGATCTGGATTTGGCTTCGCAAAGCAAGCTGCTGCAGTTTCTGCAGGATGGCCGCTTTTCACGAATTGGAGATGAGGTTGAAAGGTCAGTAGAAACGCGCCTGATCTGCGCCACCGACAAGGATCTCGCGGACGAGATTGCGAATGGAAGGTTTCGCGCCGATTTGTATTACCGCATCAATGTTGTCTGCCTGAAGTTGCCGGCGTTGAGCGAGCGCCGCGAAGATATTCCGCTGATGGCGGAATACTTTCTGTCGCGCTGCCAGCAGCAGTTCCAAATGCAAGCCGAGCCGCTCTCGATGGAGACCCTGCACTACATGCAGTGCCTGGAATGGCCCGGAAACATCCGCGAACTCTCGAACGGCATTGCGCGGCACGTTCTCATTGGCCCAGAGGCCTCGATCATGGAAGACACGACGCGCCACGCCAAGTCAGCCAGTTCTTTGCCAGCCGATTCCAGGGAAATCGTTCCTTTGAAAAGCCTTTGCAAAGAAGCCATCCGCGCCAGCGAAAAGAACATCATCCTCGCCGCCTTGCGCGCCAATCATTGGAATCGCAGGAAAGCCGCTCAGGAATTGAAAATCAGCTACCGGCTGCTCATTTACAAGATTCGTGAAGCTGGTTTGATCACGAAACAGAGGAATTCCATCGCCGCGAGGCAGCACAGCGAAGGGGGTCGATCACCTTCTGCCGTCAATTGAGAGAATTCTCGCAACATATCCCGTCTACAAATCTTCTTCAGACCCGGCCGTAGTCGCAAATAATGCAAAGTGATTACGTCGTTTTGTCAGCATCGGTCTTAGTCCTGTCGGACAAAGTCCAACTGTCCCCAAGGCAGTGAAGCCAAACACGCGGTTCATTTTTGTCCCTGCACCAAAACTGTTCCACGCACCAGTAGTTATAGAACTCCTTCTCTCTTTATCATCCAGCTGAAGTTAGGGCGTGTTCTTTATTAAATCAGCGACCTCAGCGGCCCCCTACCCCCGCTTCTGACTACTTACTGGCCCCAGCCCAGAGGAAAAAATGAGAGCGAAGACAGTTCAGGAATCTGTTCGTGTTTCTGTGTGGGAGTGCGCCCTTGATTTGGTCCGGGGCAGAGCTAGCCAGCATGATCTTTTGAATGACGCTTCGCGAAGGCCGTCGAAATATCCTTACCGGTGGACCTATGCACTCTTCGGCTTGGCAGCTCTGGCGATCCTATTTCTTAACGGTTGCGCTGGTTTCGTCAGCGGGGCGAACACCAGCCCCACACAGACGCTGACCATCACCAATGTGCAGGCCGCGCCCACGTCAACGTCCGCTGCGCAGATCGTTTGGACCACCAATGTGCCTGCCGATTCTTCGGTCGATTATGGAACCACCACCTCGTATGGCACCTCAACTTCGGTCAATTCCACTATGGTCACCACGCACCAGGTAACCATCTCGGGCCTCGCCGCAGGCACCACTTACTATTATCAAGTCAATTCGACAGACACAAAAAGCAATCACGGGAAGAGCGGCCCTCACAGTTTTGCGACAAACGGTTTCAGTATTTCTGGAACGATCACTCCCACTGCTGGCGGAAGCGGCGCCACGGTGACACTGAGCGGAACTTCCAGCGCCTCTACCAAAGCTAACGGCACAGGAGCTTTCAACTTTACGGGGCTGCCGGCAGGGTCCTACACTCTAACGCCAAGCAATACAGGCTATACTTTCACTCCTCCGAATCAGAATCTCACCATAAGCACTTCCAACATGACTGGAGCGAACTTCACGGCGACCGCTTCAACCGTGGCTCCGACCATCACCACGCAGCCCGCGAGCCAGACGCTAACCGCAGGCCAGACGGCCACGTTCACGGTCGTGGCCAGCGGTACCGCCCCGCTGAGCTATCAATGGCAGAAGAATGGCGTGAACATCTCGGGCGCCACTTCTTCCAGCTACACGACTCCCGCGACAACGACAACCGACAGTGGTTCGACATTCCGAGTTGTAGTGAGCAATTCTGCCGGTTCAGCTACGAGTAACGCCGCGACGCTGACGGTGAATGCCCCGGCGATTAACGTAAGTCCTAACCCCATCAGCTTTGGGAGCGACGTCGTGGGAACTAACACTACCCAAGCGCTCATCATCAAGAATACGGGTACGGCCACACTGAGTATTTCCCAAATTACCGCCTCCGGCGCGCCTTTCACCGTCAGCGGCTTCTCGCTTCCCCTCAGTTTGAACGCTGGGCAGCAGACAACGGTCAGCGTGGCATTTGCCCCAACCTCGGCAACTGCCTATTCCGGCAGCCTCTCGATTACCAGCAACGCGCCGGGCTCGCCCACTTCCGTGAGTCTCAGCGGAACGGGTATTGCGGCTACCCTGACATTGGGAATTAACCCGACGAGCCTGAGCTTCGGCAACATCACAACGGGCACGACTTCTGCAGCGCAAACCGTCACCATTACCAACACTGGCAACTCCAGCGTGACCATCTCGCAAATCACTTTGAGCGGCGCAGGTTACGCAATGACTGGCGGAAGCGCGCCCGTAACCTTGTCACCCTCTCAAAACATCACGCTATCCATGACGTTTGCCCCAACCGTTGCTGGTGCCGTCAGCGGAAGTATCTCCATCGTGAGCAATGCAACCGGCTCGCCCGCAACTTTAACTCTGTCGGGAACCGGTGTGCTGCCGCATAGCGTGTCCTTGACTTGGAATGCGAGCACCTCTACGGTGACTGGCTACAACGTTTATCGCAGCACGATAAATGGCAGCGGCTACGTCAAGATCAACACGTCGCTGGTGACAGTGCTGACGTATACCGACACCAATGTCCAGAACGGGACCACGTACTATTACGTGACTACCGCTGTAGATTCTAGCGGCACCGAGAGCGCGTATTCGAACCAAGCGACCGCCGTCATTCCGTAAAGGGCGGCGAGGGGGCATCAACAATAGGGCCATTGCGGGCTGTGAAGATCCCGCGGGTTCTACCCTGGCAAGAACGTTGGCGGATTCCCCGCCAAAAGGGTCCTTTTGCGCATTAGCCTCATGGGCAGGGTCAACACCTGTACCGAATCTGGACTTCCAAGCAGTTTCTGGAGGACTGATATAAACGTACCCTACGTCTAGGCACAGGCGTTTGCCGCCCAGACGATGAGACTACAGCAAAGCAAGAAGCAATTCTCCGGGGGATGGGTGATCCTTGCCGCCCTGATTTCTGGCCTCTGTGCGTTCTCTTGGGGCTGCTCGGGTTTCGTTTCTGGAACTAATAGTCAGCCGCCCCCACCGCCTCCGCAAACCTACACGATATCGGGGACCATTAGTCCAACGACAGGCGGGAGCGGAGCGACCGTTACATTGAGTGGCGCAGGAAGCGCCACAGTCACGGCTAACAGTTCTGGCGCTTACACTTTTACAGGCTTAGCGAACG
>DASSIO010000088.1:0-7813 GCA_035691825.1 Terriglobales bacterium
GTCTTCTCTCTCATTTAGAATGGCTCAGCAGGCTCGCTGAGCCGAACCTGCACCACAATTCGACGCCGGCACCCCCAAGCCACTGGGGATGCCGGAGACGCGGAGAGATGGGTGAGTGGTTGAAACCGCACGCCTCGAAAGCGTGTATACGGGGAACCGTATCGGGGGTTCGAATCCCTCTCTCTCCGCCAGATTATTTCCCGCAACTTCCATCTAATCAACCACTTGCAAGCTAAACTGTTGACCATCTGTGCATTACAGTCCCTCTTGCAAATTTTTCTTGAGCGTCATGATTTTCATATCCGTCACCAGAATCATGAAAAGTCCCCCTTTTTTGGTATCAACCTGTATACAAACGGCACACTTCTTGAGAGCTTGTCTCTCCGCCAAGTACAGAATTACCCAGAGTGTTCCCGCTGCTCTATCCGCCCAATTCTTCTGGAGCTTGTGACAGAAGGTTGGGGGAGAGTGCATGTCTCTCCGCCGTGATACGGGGAGTCGTATACAGGCAGGTAAGAAAACGCTATTTGGCTGGCGAATATTCTATTTTAACGAGTGCGAAGGCACGGGTCCGTGTTGTCCCAGAACGTGCCATCTTCAGAGCCGCCTAAGAATCGCTCTGGGATCTTCATATTTGGGCGGGTTACCCACCTACTTGAATCCTCGCCTATTATAATAACAGAATGAAGTGCCAGCGCTGCGGCAAGGAAACCAGTGTTCACATAATGAGCATGTTCAACACCGAGGAGATTTGCATGGACTGCAAGGCGGTGGAGAAGATGCGCCCGGATTACAAGGATGCAGTCTCTACGACGGCAAAGTCGGCAGCCTGAGTACTGCCGCGCTCAGCAGAGCCGCGCATCATGAACCGAATGAAAAAGAAACTGGAAGTCGTGATCTTCGATACCGTCCGGCAGCCAACTAGCGGCGAGCATACAAAACGGTTCTAACCGTTGGACGCTGTCTTGCGCTTGGTGGGCATTTAAAGTCACCCAAAGAACTGTCCAGTTGTAATCAGAATCTCCGTCACGGCAAACGAAAAACTGTTCCGACAGGGAGCCATACACATTCGTGCCCTGCTCAATGGTCGCCAGAGCCTTTACGTGCCGAGTGTCGGGGCAAGCACCGTTAGCCCGTGCGGAAATTCAGCGAAATCGTGGAAAACGAAAACCGTGACGGGCTGATTGAAGCCCACGATTGGCACATCCACGCTTGGGAGATTCTTTGGGTCGCCGCGAATCATGATTGCTGACTGTATCCCCCTCTCAATTCCGAATTCCAACGATGTCCCGTCTCTCTGCCCCTGCTCTAGTCCAGAATCTTTGCACCAATCTGATGTAGCGTCTCTTTGACCTTGTGGTCGATGGTTGCCCTTCCGCAGACCCTCAATGTGAATCTCACCACCAAAAGAGGAGGCAATCCAGTTACCGAGGTCATGGGGGCAGCGTCTTGTTTCCGCATCTTTCTCTCCAAGTCCCATTGTGCGGCGATTAGGCGGGCAGGGGTGGGTCGGCTGATCCATTTCACAGGTGCGGGAGGCTTCTGCACCAACTTATCAGCCAATCTGTTGCCGACTCACGACTTACCCTTTTATAAAACTGGACTTCTTACGGATACACAACACGTAGGCACGTGATCAAGTCGATTCGTTTCAACAGCTATCCCAGAATGCTGCATTCTCCGCCAACAACTCGCAAAAGGAGATCGTATCTAAGGAGCAGAAATCAGTTTCGCGACGCAGATGCAACGTGAGAAGGGGGCCTTAGGCCCTCGGCATGAGGGCAATTTTCTCCAGAAATAAGTCGCTAAATCCATAAAAATAAGCTTCAGACTTTTCGTGCGTCATTTCATAACTTTCAAGTGTCCGCCGCTACTTAAGTACATGAAACGGAATAGCTTAACTGCAGAGTGCGGGAAAATATGACCGTCATTGTTTGAGTTCGTGGAACCGCGCGGGACCTGCCCAGTAACGTGATCAGATTGCTTCTCGATTCGCCTGTGTCAGTGGGCAGGATCAGCGGTTTCTTTGAAAGGCTTGTTCATGCAGCAGCAGTTACCCGACTGCGTGCCATGGCTGAGGTGCCAAAAACAAATGATTCTGGCGCTCGCTTCAAGCTCAGAGCCTGGGTTGCAGCCAACCCACTTAGATCGTCGCCTGGGAGGAGGTTTTTGGCGGAACTCAAAGGATTATGCACTAGCGCTTCGATGTTCGCGGGCGAGAATTAAAGACAGTCGTCAAGCCAGACGCCGGCCAAGTGACATCGTGGAAGTGCTGGTAACCCAAATATTGCGTTGGACGCGATAGTTGGCGTATGCCCCTCGGGATTCTCGCCATCTTTGCCAGTGACTTCCTGCTCTATCTCCCACCACCAATAATCGGGCACTCTCGAGACAAACGATTCACCCCCCTCTCTCGGAGCCATCTTTGTGCACGGGATTGCGTCGAAAGAGGACCCGGCCGTTCTCTACTCTTGTGGGGCAAGAAATTCCGGAATGGAGCGCGTCCAGGCACCGATGATCTTTGTGAATAGAGCTGCCGTACATACTCGGTACATACTCGGTGCTGTTCGATGAAGTCGCTGTAGCGCAGAACGTCTTGGCCTTTGGCTCGTGCTGGAACAAAAATTGAAATGCGGCCCTGGTCCACTGTTTCTTTTCCAGACGATCCCAATCGCACCGTCTTCGTTGGATGACCTAAACATCGTCTCGTGCACCTCTTGGCCGCGATGATAAACCGTGGAACCTGTAACTGCGTTTTTGCTTGACATTAGGGCGCCGTAGAAGATATTCTCCGTCGCCATATAAAGAGTTCTACGCTTGCTCGCATGTTGCGGGACAACAAGAAACTCGTTACTCTGGCTGCGAAATACGGTCCATTAGTGGATTGCCTCGCTGACCTGCTTGGTCCTCGCGCCGAGATTGTGCTTCACGATACTAGCCGTCCTGACAAGTCCATTATTGCGATCCGCAACGGCCACATAACGGGACGGAGCATCGGCGCTCCTCTGACGGATCTCGGGTTTTATATGCTGCGCGAATCCGACCACCGCATAGAGACTCTCGGGGTGTACCTCAGCACGACCGAGGCAGGGAAGAAATTGAAATGCAATGCGGTCAACTTGCGCGATCACCATGACCGCATCGAAGCCATTCTATGCATCAACATCGACGTGACTAGTCAGAGCGATTTCATTGCCGAAACAGCTGCAAGCACGCTCACCGAGCACTATCAAAACAGCATTGACGAGGTGATTCGCACCATGATGGCGAGCATTCCCGATGGTGTCGCCACGCGTGACCGTAAGGTCGAAATCGTGCGTGCCTTGGAGGCTCGCGGCGTATTCCTGGCGCGTGGTTCAGTTAGGCGCGTTGCCGCGGCGCTCAACATCGCCATACCCACCGTTTACAAGTACATCCACCAGACACACAGTTCCAATGCCCGGCAGACCCCGACGTCCGCATTGCGCTATCCAAACAAATCAACAAACAAAAGGGAAGGTACTCGCCCGCCCGCGGGGCGGCGCGTTGCGTTGATCGAACAATGACAATCACTCGTAGAGAAGTCGTGAAAGGTCTGGCAGTCGTGGGTGTCACTTCGGCAATCTCGCCCCTCACCGCGCAGCAGGACGATCTGACGCAGCCGAGGTCGGTACCAAGGTCGTTCTCAAGCATGGAGGAGATCTTCGCGAAGAGCATTGTCATTGACGACATTTCCGGGTTCGAACCTAAACCATCTGAACCGGACGCAGGATTTGGCGCTGTGAAGGAGGCCGGCATAACCGTGGTCGGGCCGACGCTAGGAGATGTTGTGCCCGAGGTTGCGTTTCACAGTACGGTGGAAGAGATCTCGAAACAGATGGATGACATCCGCCGCTATCCCGATCGCATGATGCTCATCTGGAGCTACTCGGACTTTGAACGGGCTAAGCGGGAAAACAAGTTGGGGGTTCTGATCAATGTCCAGAACAGTGCTTGCATTGAGCGCGACCTCAAGAATCTTGACCTCCTTTACGGCCTCGGGCTGCGCCAGATCCAGCTCACTTTCAATTGGCGCAACTGGGTGGGCGACGGCTGCACCGAGCGCACGCAGGCTGGCCTAAGCTATTACGGCGTGGACATGGTCCGCCGCATGAATGTGTTGGGCATGATCGTGGACGTCGGTCACACGGGATACCAGAGCACGCTCGACACGGTAGAGGTTTCGAAGGTACCCATTGTGTATTCGCACACAAACTGCAAAGCGTTGTGCGACCACCCGCGCAACAAGACGGACGACCAGATCAAAGCGCTTGCCAAAAAGGGCGGCGTGATGGGCCTGTCTTTCTTTAACTGGTTCGTGAGCGATAAGCCGCGTTCCACGCTGCAAGATGTGCTCGATCATTTCGACCATGTCGCCAAGCTGGTCGGGCCCGATTACGTCGGCATCGGATCTGATTTTGCGGTTCCAGGCTGGGCGGGCAAAGAGCCCGACGCCGAATGGGAGGCGCACAAGAAGCTGTACGGTGAAAGAGAGTGGAAAACACTGAAAGGCCGTTTTCCTCCGTACATAGACGAACTGAACAACGCGCACAAGTACCACACTTTGGCCGATGGCCTACGGAAACGCGGCTGGTCCTACAACGACATCGCTAAGGCCCTGGGCCTTAATTTTTTGCGGGTTTACAAGCAGATCATGAATGCGTGACGCCTGGATGTCTCAATTCGTGTTTTTGGAGGGGTTATGTACCGGAGTTATCTACTGTGGCTGGTAATCGCCCTGTCCATGTTCGTGTGGACGCCATGCACGGCACAATTGACCGGTGGTTCTGTCGTCGGCACGGTCAAGGACCCCACCGGTGCAGTTGTTCCAAAGGTGAGCGTCACAATTAGAAATACCCAAACTGGAGTTCAATACACTGCCACCTCGAGCCCCGAAGGCCTGTTCACGTTTTCCACCCTCCCGACCGGCACTTACGAGTTCACCGCTTCAGTTCAAGGTTTCCGGACGACGACCGGGTCGTTTGCTGTCGAATTGAATACGGTGCGTAGCGTTAACGTTCAGCTTCAACTCGGCGATCGCAGCGAAACAGTGCAGGTCTCGGGTGCAGCGGCGCCGGTCGAGACCTCCAACACGCAAATCGCAGCAACGTTTTCGCAGCGGGAAGTGGTTGATTTGCCCCTTGCAACCATCGGCGTGAACTATCTCGCGTTGCTGACGCCCAACACGGTGGACATCAATACGACGGGCTTAAACCGAGCGCAAGTGCTGCAGAAGGTCAGCACTCCGGTTGGCGGCTCCGTCGCATCTGTAGGTGGGAATCGGGCGCGCAATAACAGCTTCATTGTGGATGGCGTAGACAATGACGATCCAATCCAGACCGGTCCACAAGGGAATGTGATCCAGGATGCCGTGCAGGAATTCACGGTTGTTAAAAACAATTTCGACGCTGAATACGGACAGTTTTCCGGTGGCCAGTTCAGTATCGTGACAAAGGGAGGTACCAACCACATTCACGGAAGCGGCTTCTGGTACAGCCAGAACAAGCGCTTGAACGCCACGGATTACGGTACTCAACAATTGCTTAGTGCCGGCACCATCACCAAAAAACCGCGATACGATTACAACCGCTTCGGCGGAACAATCGGCGGTCCGATTGTCCGTGACAAGCTCTTTTACTTCGGCGCATATGAATTCGAAAATCTGGGGGCGGCCAGCGGCACCACGACCGCAATCTTTCCAACCGACTCCGGTATGAGCCTGCTTGCGAGCTTGCCGCCTGGGACGACCCAGTCGGGCACACCTGGCAGAGTGAGCCCGTTCATCCTGGGTTTCCTGCAGAAATATGGCGTCCCTGCGCCACAGGCACTTCCGCAGGCAGCTTGGCCGGTTGTCCTTGGAACCGCCATTCCAGTGGGCAATGTTAGCCGAAATTTCCCAACCTATGCGACCAGCCATCGTTTTTTGGTGAGCACCGACTGGACTGCTACGGCAAAAGACGAGCTCCATTTTCGGTTCAACTTCGATCATGGTCCCGATCAACTGCTGCCCGGCTTTCCGATTTCCGGACTCGATGCGGCGCAGAAGATCAGCAACCAGCTATTTTCGGCGACAGACGTCCATACCGTTTCTCCGGTCCTGTTGAACGAATTGCGCCTTTCTTACCATCACCAGGTTACGTCGGACGTTTTCGCCAGCACCCTTGGCGTCAATTTGCCTAATATCATCGTGGCGGCCGGGCCGTTAATCGGGCCAAACGCTAGCGCGCCCAGCGGTTCGTTCAACCACGTGTATCAGTTGACAGACAATCTTACGTGGCAGCGCGGGCGGCACATTTTTAAGTTCGGCACTGACCTGCGAAACTACATTTTTGCCGACCGCAGTGCGCCAGCACCGCGGGGCGACTACGAATACAGCACATTCGAATTATTCGCCACCGATGCCCCGCCCGATGTCAACGGCCAGCGCGGCTTGGGCGCCTCAGAACTGTCGCTCAATTACTACTCTCTGAATTTTTACGCGCAGGACCGGTTCCGCTGGACGCCGCGATTCACAGTCTATGTAGGACTGCGATACGAATACAATTCGCTCCTGCACGACCTTGCTGCACAGGCTGATGAAGCCATCGCCAATGTGCCCGGCGTGATTGAGTTCAATAAACCAACCGTCGAGAAGAAAAACTTCGCTCCGCGCATCGGTTTCGCTTGGGATGTGTTCGGCAACGGTACAACAGCGCTGCGCGCCGGGTATGGGATTTCTTACGCTCCCATATTTGGGGCCTTTGTTGGTGGCGGCCTGCTGCCGTCGAATGTGCAGCAGGTGTTCTTTACCGACTGCCTTCCCAATTGCCCAATTCCGGTTCCGTCCGCCAAGTTCTTGCAGAATGGCGGCATTCCCAACATCCTGGCGCCGTTCGACACTCCCAGCAACGCACGTGCTGCCATTGCGACGTACGTGCCCAATATCAAGCGTCCGTACATGCAGACGACAATGCTCGAAGTCGAGCGCGAAATTACACACTCACTTGTTGCGACGGCGCGTTACATGCACACCAAGGGGACGCACTTGAGTGTCCAGGCGCGGTTAAACGCGGGTGTCGTTCCGCCGCAATCTGATTTCCTGCCGACGTATTTCTCCCCGACTGAGGTGCCGTCGCAGGCGCAACTCGACACCATGCCGACGCTCGACAACTTTTTGTCAAAGGTGTACTTCCCGTTCACACAGTATGGATTCACTAATCTGCTGACTACGCATCTGCCGATCGGCGATTCGGTGTACGACGCGGGTTCGGTCAGCCTAGCGAAGCACTTCTCTCAGTCGTTTGAGTTCTCAGCTAATTACACCTATAGCAAGTTTATCGACGACGCAACAAATGAATTCTTCAATAGCTTCATTAACCCGCGGCGCCCGCAGGACTGGCGCAACCTGGGGGCCGAGCGCTCACGCTCGGTGCTTGACGTGCCGCATCGGTTTGTTCTGCAGTTCGTCTGGGATACGCCATGGTACAGCAGTGGCAGTGGGCTTGCACACCAAGCTTTAGGGAAGTGGACACTCTCGGGTACCTACAGCATTTCGTCAGGCCAGCCGTTCACGGCCCTCAGCTTCACCAATTCCGTAGGCAATGGAGATCGCCAAGTGCAGCGGACCGTATTCAATCCGAACGGAACTTCTGATACGGGCACCAGCTCGACGCCCATCACCAACTCGACCGGCAACGTAGTTGCTTACCTTGCCGACGGATCTGCCGCACGCTACGTGCAAGCCCAGACCGGCACGTTCCCCACGGCCAGCCGGAACAGCCTGCGCGCACCGGGCATCAGCGATGCGGATTTCATG
>DASSIO010000089.1:0-7562 GCA_035691825.1 Terriglobales bacterium
GGACTTCAACACCGGCGCAGGACTTGCCGGGACGGGCTGGTTCTTCGACACCAACACCTTCGACGGCGAGAATCAGAGCGGCCCGGAACCCATCGATCAGAACAACGGTTGGGGCCATTCCTGGACCACCGGCACATCTCCTGTCAGCATCACCTGGGTCCCCAAGTACGCCGGCCTTGCCACTGGCAACTGGTCCGGCACCGCCGTCGCTTTCAAACCCGCTGGTTCCTTCGCTTCCTCACCGCCGCCAATAAGCGTGACCGTCTCGCCGACCAGTGCCTCCGCGGCGGCGGGCCAATCTCAGTCGTTCACAGCCACCGTTCAGAATGACGGAACTAACGCCGGCGTACTTTGGAGCCTCTCCGGTACGGGCTGCTCAGGCTCAGCCTGCGGCACATTAAGCAATTCTACAAAAACTTCCGTCACCTACACGGCGCCGGCAAGCGTTCCGAACCCGGCGACGGTAACGCTTCTCGCGACTTCAGTTTCGGATGGAACCAAGTCGTCCTCAGCCACTCTTACAATCACGCAACAGTCTGGAGCAATCTCGGTCGCTGTCACGCCACGCAGATCTTCCGTCACTCTTTCTCAGACACTGCTCTTTACTGCAGCGGTTGCGAATGATACTGCGAGCGCGGGCGTGACGTGGAGTGCCACCGGAGGGGTGCTTACCAGCCAAACCACGACAACAGCGACGTTTTCTTCAGCTTCGCCGGGTTCATTCATCGTCACGGCGACGAGTAAATCTGACATTACAAAGTCTGCATCGGCGACTATCAGCGCCACGGATTTGCGCGGGGTAACGACATGGCGAAACGACAATACTCGTGCCGGAGTGAATCAACAAGAGTACGCGCTGACTCCCGCCTCCGTCAGGGCGACCAGCTTTGGAAAGCTCTTTTCGTGCCCGGTAGATGCTCCGGTCTATGCCCAGCCGCTCTGGGTGGCAAACCTGAACATCGGCGGCGGAGTTCACAACGTGCTCTTTGTCGCTACAATGCATGACACTGTCTATGCCTTCGATGCGGACAATTCGCTCTGCCACACCTACTGGCAGAAGAGCCTCTTGGGAACGAACGAAACCTACCTCAATTGGAATGACGTTCTTTCGGAGGACATTCAACCTGACATAGGGATTGTCGGTACCCCAGTCATAGACACGGTCACGAACACTCTCTACCTTGTTTCGAAATCAAAAGTGACGGGGACGAACTGCACGCCCGCCGCTTCCTGTCATCAGAGGCTCCATGCACTAAATCTCGCGGACGGCTCGGAGAAGTTCAACGGCCCGGCAGAAATTTCGGCCTCGGTCCCGGGAGTTGGTGATGGCTCATCGGGCTCGACAGTGTCGTTCAATCCCTTGACCCAAAATCAGCGTCCCGCGCTAACGCTCGTGAATGGGGTCGTGTACATCGCTTGGGCCTCTCACGGAGACAACGGTCCGTACCACGGCTGGATCATCGGGTATAACGCTTCCGATCTCTCGAAGCTTGCCGCCAAATACAATTCGACACCGGACGGCGGCTTGGGGGGAATCTGGATGTCGGGTAACGGGCTGTCTGCCGATGCGAACGGGAATCTTTACGTCGTTACAGGAAACGGAACATTCGATGGCACACTCCCGCCCGTCGCTGGGACCAGTGATGACTTCGGTGATTCCGTTTTAAAACTGAACGCTGTTGGAGGACTCTCTCTTACTGATTTCTTCACACCGTTTAACCAAGGTAGCCTCAACTCCGGCGACACTGATCTCGGCTCGGGAGGTGTGGTGATCTTGCCCGATCAGCCCACGTCGCCGGTCCACCTGCTTCTGACGAGCAGCAAGGGCGGCACAATCTATTTGATTAATCGGGACAACATGGGAAAGTTCAACTCTGCTACGGACCAGGTAGTCCAGAAATTCGGCGCTGCTGTCGCTGGCTTTTATAGCACTCCTGCCTTCTGGCAGAACACCATGTACGATTGCGGCAGCAACAACACAGTGGATGCTTGGCCCTTCAACCACACCAAACCAGGACAGTTCGATGTTTGGCCAACTTCTTCCTCTGGGTCCACTTATGGCTTCCCTGGCGCGTCTCCCGTAATCTCGGCAAGTGGACTTACGAATGGGATTGTTTGGGCGATTGATACAAGCCAGTACGGCCCGCCCGCGCAAGCGACTCCGGGTCCGGCCGTATTGCACGCTTACGATGCCACGAATCTGGCTAACGAATTGTGGAATAGCGCGCAAGGAAACGGAAATGGAGCGGGTAGCGCTGTTAAATTCGTAGTGCCGACAGTGGCGAACGGGAAGGTCTATGTTGGTACCAGGTCGGAGATTGATGTGTATGGGCTGGTCCCGTAACCAATCGTCTCGCCACTGTGCTCAAGACGATCAAATATAGATGGACTCTCGTACCCGTATAGATGGACTCTCGTACCCGTCAGCTGCGACGGGGCTTTCCAGGCTTTCAACCGCTGCAAACTTGAGGGTCTGCGCGCGCGGTTAGAAGAAGCTCGCTCTCTTCACCACATCTCCGATTGAACTGGTTTGAGCCCGCAGGGCCGTGTTTTTTGGTTTCGGGGTTCGGTAAGCTTAAAGGGAAGTACTCAGGTATAGGAAAACGTGAAAAGCGCAGAATCCGTAGCTCCTACGCTCTCGCCGCTTCTCCGCGAATAATATCGTATCTTTCGATCACGGCCGCCACGCCCATTCGGATCGTTCCATCCTCATTCCGCCGCTCCACGCGTACGATTTTCCCGAGCGCGCGCACGAACACTTCCGTTCCGTGTGTAATCTCCGCCGGGAGCGTCAGAGTAATGTCCAACTCAGATCCCGCCTCCATGTTTTGCTCAATAACGAAATACAATCCGCGCGTCGATATGTCGCGGGTCTTCCCTTCCTGCGAATCGATTTGGCGTTCGGTTGGAACTCGAATGATGACTGGCAAGGACAAATCATAACGGCGAGCCGTCCGGCGTTCCGTCATTCCCCCGACCTCCCGTTTTTGCGGCGGTGACGTGCTTCGAACCGCGCTGTTAGCCTGTGAACTTACTAAAAATCAGTACACTTTTCCAGTCCCGCCCCTTGTGGCTCGGCAAAAGCGGTGAACTCCCAACATTCCAAGTCTCATTCGTTCCGCGTACCGACCGGCGTCGGCGTTTCCACAGTTGCTGCCGCGGTCGAGGAACGTCGCGTCCGGGGCGTGTCCAGATTGAACTGTCTCATTTTGTAGAGCAGCGCCTTGTAGCTGATGCCCAGCATCTTCGCGGCGTCCTTGCGGCACCACCTCGTCTTCTCAAGCGCGTCCGCAATCGCTTCCATCTCCGCTTCATCCTTCAACCCGCGAACAAGCGCTTTCAGCCCTTGCTCCCGTGGCGGCGCGGGCTCCTCGCGCGGAGAAGTTCTTTGCCGCGCCGAGGACATCTCCACCAGCTCCCGCAGGCTGCCTTCATCGTCCTCCAGGATCACGTACCGCTTCACGAAATTCTCCAGCTCGCGCAAGTTGCCCGGCCAGGGATAGTTCACTGCCGCATCCATTAAATGCTTCGAGGGCGCTGCCGGCGTCTTTCCGAATTTCTCGCTGTACTGTTCGAGGAAATGCCGGAACAGAAGTGGTATCTCCACCAGACGCTCGCGCAAAGGCGGCACCAGAATCGAAAGCACGTTCAGCCGGTAATAGAGGTCCTCGCGGAATCGACCCGTCTTCATCGCCTCTTGCACATCCACATTGGTCGCGGCGAGCACTCGCACATCCGTATCGATCAAGTGCCTTCCGCCCAGCCTCGAGTACTGGTGATCTTGAAGCACGTGCAGCAACTTGGCCTGCAATGGCGTGGTCATCTCTGCGATTTCATCGAGGAAGATCGTCCCCTTATTCGCCATTTCGAATTTGCCCGGCTTGCTACGAATTGCTCCGGTAAACGCGCCTTGTTCGAAACCAAAGAGCTCTGATTCCAGCAGTTCGCCGGGCAAGGCCGCGCAATTCACTTTCACGAACGGCTGATTGCGCCGCTTCGAGCGCAAATGAATCATCCTCGCGACGACTTCCTTGCCTACTCCGCTTTCCCCGCAAATAAAAACGGGCACGTCTACAGGTGCAATCTGCAATATCTGCTGCCTGATGCGCACCATCTGCGGACTGGCCGCCAGAAAACTCAGGTCTTCCGTCACCTGGTCGCAATAGTCGCGCAGGGCTTGATTCTCACTCGTCAGCTGTTTCTTTTGACGCGACTTCAGCATCGCCGCGTCCAGCTCTGTTTTCTCGAATGGCTTTGTCAGGTAATCGTGCGCGCCGATCCGAATCGCCTCCACGACCGTTCCAACCTCGTTCGAGCAGGACAGCATAATGACGTTCAGGGTCCGGTCCGCCTGCATCAGCTCCTTCAAGGTCTCTATCCCGTTCAGCTCCGGCATCAGAACATCCAGAATGATAAAGTCCGGCCGGTCACCGCCGCTCACCTTCGCTATCGCTTCTCTCCCGGAGCTTACCGCCTCGACGTCATATCCATCTACTTCCAGCAGCGTTTGCAAATATTTTCGGATGCTCGGCTCGTCATCCACGACCAGAATTCTCTCTTTAGCTGCCATCGCGCTCTCCCTCGTTCCCGTCTCTCAACAATCAACCTTGATCCATCGGCAACAAAAACGTGAATTTGCTCCCCGTCTTCGGCTCACTCTCCACCCAGATTTTCCCGCGATGCGCCTGAATCAGGCGTTTTGCGATCGCCAGTCCCAGGCCCATCCCGGAAGTGTTTCGGTCTACCCGCACAAAATCTTCGAATATTTCCTGATGGTGTTCGGCGGGGATTCCCGCACCCGAGTCCGCCACGGATACTTCCACGCTATTCGGCCGCGGTAAACGGAATCGGCGGCGTTCTTCTATCGGCGCGACGGCCGCAACGCGCCTTTCCCAGAAGTGCGGCGCGGCTCTCAACGTTACGCTGCCGCCGGCAGGCGTGTGTTTCAAGGAGTTGTCCAGGAGATTGGCCGCCGCTTGCTGCACTTTCTGGTAATCGAACCGGAACGTCGGAATGGAGGGATCGAAACTGGCATCCAGCTTTACCCCCTTGCGTTGGAAGGCCTCCGACCAGCGCTTCGCCAATTCATCCAGGCAATCCCGTAGGTCGTTCTCCCGGAGCTGTAGTACGAGTTTCCCGCTCTCCAACGCTGAATAGTTCAGAAACATCGAGACCAGCCGCACCAGCCGCTCGCAGCTGTCTTTCGATTCTTCCAGAATGTCGCGCTGCTTGTCCGTCAAACGCCCTAGAGAACCTGTCAACATCAAGTCGTAGTAGCCCTTGATCACCGCGAGCGGTGTTTTCAATTCGTGCGCCGCTGATGCCAGAAACACGGTCTTCTGCCGGTTCACTTCCTGCAATTTCAAGTAGGCGGCCAGCAGATTTCGATACGTGATCTCCCGTTCCTGCAGCAACTCCTGGACAGTCAGCTGTGTCGCTGCATCCGGCGCGTGTTCTGCGGTCGGCTCCACTTCGAGTCGCACCAGCAAGCATCCTGGTTCGGAGATCCACAGCAGGCGGGCGCGCGTTTTCTTTTCGCCGCGCACGACTTCCGCCTCCATCTCGTGCTCTCCCGCGTCGATTTTCCTGCTGATCTCACTTGCATCGACTTTCAGGAGATCGCTGAATACATTCAGCTGGTTAGGTTCGGCAGAACTGTCCGGCCTGCTCCATTGACGGGCGGTCTCGTTCGACATCATTACACGCCCGCTTCTCTCGGCCACCCATATCGCCTCGTTCGAGGATTCCAGGAGCGTTCTTACCAACCCGTATGGCATGGAGAGCGTTTTGCTCTGAGCAGTTACGGCAGGCGTATCGATAGTCCCTGGCATGTGCGGATGTCGGCGCTCCAAGTAAGAGGGAAAAGATTTTCCCGTGCTGGATGCTCATGCTCGCAGACGAGTTCCGGCCTGTCAATGGCAAAAGCGTTCCATTTGCACATTTAAGGAAGCCAACTGGCAACCTGATGAACGAGATTGGGCTGGCAAGAAATTAGCCGTCACATCTCATCCACAATGTGCTGAAAAAAAATGACTTGCTGGCATCCTTGTTGTTGAGAGTCTGGTACTTCGGATGCATGCTTTCGTACTAGTTCCCCGGTACTAAGCGAGCTACTGTGCAAACTGGTCTTCTTAAGGATGGTCAGCGCGTGGATCCTTCTAATCTTCGTCGATCCCCTCGCCTCCGCTTGCAAATGCCCGTCTTTTTACGCGCTACGGACAGCTCAGGAGCCGAGTTTATCGAGCTTACCAAAACGCTTAACATAAGCGCTACCGGGGCTTGCGTGGCCTCTACACACATCCTGCGGCCCGACCAGATCGTCCATCTCACTATCCCGGCCCCCTCTTCAGCGGCCTCTGGGGTGGTTCCGAGTGAAACTCCTCCTATTACCGCCAAGGTTCTCCGCCAGGATTCCACGGGTGATGTTCGCCTCTTTGGGCTGGAATTCCTCAAGCCACTTGAGTAAAGTATTGCCTATTTGACGGATGACTTGCATTTTTCCGGGTGAAAACGTTACACCCACTCGGAAACGTGCATGCCCCATCCTCAAGGCTTAGCGCTTATATCCATATTTCTTAAGGAGATAGCTAGGAATTTGGCTCGGCCAGTTACGGACACGAGCAGCCTAGGACGCTGCTGCAATTGGTCTTAGGCTTGCTCCTTACAGAAAGAGAAAGCCACATGTGCTTTCCCCAAACCCCGCGGGGATAGGCTAAAGTCAGGTGTATACCGGTTATGCCCAGCCCCGGCGCCCCTGCGCCCCCGCGTTTGCCGATTGAGGATTCGTACCTCGAGCTGCTAGCTGATACGCTCGAAAGCCTGGATACTTCTGCGCGCGGTCAGTTTCTCCAGCGATTCTTCCGCACCATCACCCATCTCGATCTTGGTGAACCTCAGTGTTTGCAGCTCTGGGATGACATGCTCCTGCGCCGCCGCGAACTTAGCGACCATCTCGGGCGGCCAACTTCTTTGAAAACCGCGCTCATGGATGTTCTGACGTCCGCCGACCTTTTTCGGGTCCCCATTCTCATCGAATACGACGAATTGAAAAAGCTTCAATTGAATGCTGTCACCGATCCGCTCACAGGTCTCTACAATCGGCGTCTCTTTAGTGAAGCCTTCGAGAAGGAATTGAATCGCGCGCGCCGCTACGGCCAGCCTCTCGGCCTTGTTATTTTGGATTTGCATCGCTTCAAGGAAGTCAACGACAAGCACGGTCATCCGCGCGGAGATGAGGTCTTGCGCGCTGCCGCCGCCACGCTGAAGAAAGCTCTGCGCACCTCGGACTCCGCCTTCCGGATTGGCGGCGATGAGTTCGCTCTTCTTCTTCCCCAGACGGACGCAGCCCAGGCCCTTGCTCTTAGCCGCCGCGTAGGCACAGTCTTTGAAGAATCGATAGCCCATCTCCAAATGGGCGTGAGCGTCAGCATGGATCACGGTGTCGCCACGTTCCCGCAAGACGGCGATCACGCCGATCAATTGATTCGCGTTGCGGATGAACGCCTCTACCACTTAAAGCACACGAATCACGGCAAGACGCCCAGTGGCAGTTCACGCACTGA
>DASSIO010000090.1:0-7528 GCA_035691825.1 Terriglobales bacterium
CCATCCAGCAAGCGCCCTACAAAACGAACCCGTTCATCCATAACCGAACACTCCTTCCAAGGCATCACTCCCTCCCTCTATAGGGAAAAAGTGTCACCTATGTGTCCGGTACAATCCGTCACCTATGTCTCAGGCCGCTCAAAGCAAACAAACTACTTACAACGAACTTGGCACCAATTCAGCACTTGGCACCAATTCAATCACGGTGTACCGCTCGATTTTCTGGGCCAGCGTGTTTACTGCACGTCTCTGCGCGTCGCCTACAACATGCCCATATTTCTGTAAGGTTGTGCGAGCATCGCAGTGACGCATTTGACGCTGTACTACGGTGAGCGGAACACTTTCTTCGAGCAGTTCACTTGCGACGGCATGACGGAAGGCGTGTAGCCCCGTGCGTTCGATTTTCAATGCTTCTTGTACTGGTCAGAAACCACACTCCGTTACATTGCTGACCGAATAGGAATTACTGTTCCTGTTGGCGAACACGTAGCCGGATGGATTCTCGCGGTAATGCTTCCGCAGAAAGTCCCTTAGTCTCTTTTCCAGTTCTGGGGGCATGGGCACATCGCTCGCGCTGCCTCTGGTCTTCGTTGACTGCTCTTTCTTTGTCCGTGAGTCCACAGACCGCCGAACGGAACGGTTTGCTCGTTCTGGGTCTTTAGTTCGAACTGGACGACCCCCTGCGCATCCGTCTGAGGCCCGACGAGCGGGATCGTCACGGTTGGTTTCACCAAACAAAACGAAATGGCCGTCCCCAAAGAGAAACATGAATTGTCCAGTTCTCCGGGGAGGGGCTGTCCCTTAGGCTCAATCCGGAATTGCCCCTCTAGCCCGGCCCGCCTGCCGTTACTCATGGCTTCTGCGGCTGCTTGCAACTCCATTTCCGCTGCGGGATCCATGCTTCCGCAGCCTCCCAACAAAAATGCTAGCCCTAAGCTCGAGCCCTAAGCAGTAATGCCATCCAGCTTGCCATCGTTTCCTCCGCAATCCAGGTTCGAGCAATTAGCCTCGCATCTGTTTCTTGTGTTGCCCTTCCGGGGACGACCAGATTCTTCAGCGCTTGCGAACTTTGTCTGCGATCAGTACCGGGTTCGGAGTGCTAGAAAAAAGCAACCCGCGAAGCGAGACAGTCGAGCCGTCGGCAAGACCGCTGACTCCGCTGACGTTTTCAAAGTTCGTCTGTGAGGAGGTCTGGACCTGGATCTGGCTGATACCTCCTGCAGTGAACAAGCCAGGGAGGCCTCCGACGTTGAAGTTGTTCCCGGACGGCGCACCAGCTATCGTTGCCGTGAAACGTGTGTCGCGAAGCCGGACACGATCGGTGGTGATAGTAATCGCCGCGGGTGCGGGTCCTCCGGTCATCGTAAGCTTCCGCACCTGCACAGTTTGACCTGGCAATAATTGTGATGTGTCCGTCGCCGCTTCAAAGGCCTGCTGTAGAGAAGACGAAACCGTGAGGCCGTTTGTGTCCACCTGAAATGAAGTTCCCCCGCCGGAGGTGGTAAGCATCACGGTCACAGGATCGCCTACTGAAACGTTCGCAACGGCTCGAAGTTCATCATTCACGACCATTTCAAACTGGGCTGGGCCGTCAATCTTCGAAATGACACCGTCTAGTTCGTCATCGGCAGCCAGTTGTGTGTCGTCTTGCAGTTCGACCTTCTTGGCCAAAAAAGTGCCGCCAGCAACCAGCATTAGATCAACTTCGACGGACTGGCCACTCCGAACGCAAGTTGCGTTCGCGGATGTGCACGTATCGAATCCATCGAACTGAGTGTTCGAATCGATCGCCACTGTGATGTTCCCCATGTCGGTAGTCTGCAATGTGAATTGACTGGACGAAGGACTCGCCACAATACCATCCACATCCTCGATATCCTCCAGCTCGCCTTCGCCGTCCTTTGTTTGTTGAGTCGCTGTAACCGCGCTGGCGGTGCTGAAGTCCACGCCAAGCGACGGAGTGATGAGATTGGCGAGATTCAAATCAACCAATACGCCGGTCTGCGTTCCACTCATCGAATTGAATTGGCCGTTCACCGTGGCAGAAAGCGTACCCGAGGGCTTAATCTCGCAAACACTCCCTGAAGCGCATCCGGCCAGTGTGCTGCCAGTGCCGTTGAGAAAAGTCAGCTCTGGATTGGAAAAAGTGAGATTGAGGCTTGTGAAGTTTCCGGGGGCAATGTTCGCCGTGCTAAGAAAAGCATTTTCAGTCTCCAGCTTCTTTACCTCAATGCGTTGGGGGCCTTTTCCTGCGAGGATGTCCACATTTCCGGGATTAAGAGCCGCACCCGTTATCGTGACTTCAAACGTGAACACGGTAACGCCAGCGGGCGGGGCATCCGTAAGGGAAATGCTCACCTGTGCGGATTGAGTCCCTGGGGCGATCGCCGGCGGGTTGGAAGCGCCCCCACAACTTACAAGCAAAACTGGTCCAAGTAACCCAAAGAAGAAGGACGCCGTTATTCTTCGCATCTAAATCCTCCGTATCTACAAGTGAACATATATACGAACCGGAAACGCGCTTGTGTTTTCACGTTGTGTGAAATTGTGAGAACGACCGCTCGTCTCTTGACAAGAGGATAGGAAAGAACGAAGCGTTAGTTGTCCTAGGTTTGTCACGACCAAGCAAACAAATTGTTATGTTTTATGCGGTTGGTCTGTCCGAACGAGCAGGAAAAACTCTTTAGGCGCGGCGGATGGTAGTGACGCGTCGCGCCGGTCAGAAACCTTTCGAAAGTGATTTGGATTCTACAATCGACGCTGTGCCAGACCGTCGGGGAATTGACTCTCAGGCGAATCGCGACCACGTTTTTCTCAGTCTCCACCTCCTTCCAAATCCGTATTGATCCTTTCTGCGGCACAAACGTTTTCACAAGTCAGATTTCTGTCACGGAATTGTCAACAGTTTGAAAAATCAGCGGCCAATTAGCGTCTTGCTGTTCGTCCAGGACTACTATGGAGAGACAAAGATGACCCTGTCTCGCTTGTACAAGTCTCAAAGCTTTGCGGAAAATTCTGTGGCGCGCAGCAGGAACTAACATTGGCCTGGCAGCTTCCTGCCGCCGGCAAACGCATCCAAATTGTGCTAACGGATTAGGAGTTATCATTAGAGGCGACAAATCTTCTTCGGGTCCGGAGAATCATTACCATTCTGTTGAGGACTTTCGACGAGCCGAGGCGATTACCATGGCAACCGTTTTGATCGTGGAAGACAGCCGTCCAATGCAACGCACGCTCCAGCGTTTATTCGAAGCAGACTCACTACAGGTTCAAATTGCCTCGGATGGACCGACCGGACTCGACATGTTTCGCAAAGAACTTCCCTGTGTCGTAGTTCTCGATCTAAAGCTCCCTGGCGTTTCGGGCAAGGAACTCTGCCGCGAATTTAAAGCTATGGCAGCGACTGTCCCCGTGGTCATTCTGAGTGCAGATTCGGAAGTAGAAGACAAAGTCCTGCTTTTGGAACTCGGTGCCGACGATTATGTGACTAAACCGTTCAGTCCGAAAGAGCTTTTGGCTCGTGTGCGCCGTGCAATGCGCCGCAGTGGAGCAAAGGCGCAGACGGTTTCGGAGGTTGGCACCAAGCGGATTAGCCATGAGGTACTAACTTTGGGTGGCGCGCGCATCGACTTTACGAGCATGGAAGCTGTCCGATCAGGCCAGGCCGTCACACTCACGGCGCAGGAATTCAAGCTGCTGAAGTATTTGGCCTCTTCTGCCGGCAGGGTGGTATCGCGGGAAGAACTGCTCAACGAGGTATGGGGATATCAGAATTACCCCTCCACCCGGACAGTGGACAATCACATCCTCCGCCTGCGTCAGAAGCTCGAACCGGATCCCGCTGAGCCGCGCTTCCTGCTGACTATGCACGGGGCGGGTTATAAGCTCGTTCTGGACGCGTAGCGCCGGGATTAGAAGCGAAGGTTCTCTAGCAGACATACAAATGACCACACTTCGACTACGCTCTCAGCTCTTTATCGCTGCTCTGTTAATTGTTCTAGGATTGGCAGGGTCGATCCTGCTTTTCATTCGGCATACGGTAAATGTCGAAGTTGAAAGAAACATTCGAGATGCAACGAATGCATCGGTACGCGCTTTCGAAACGGCACAGCGGCAGCGGGAACTACAGTTATCGCGAACCGCAGCGATGCTTGCTGAACTACCCACACTCAAGGCACTTATGACAACCGAACACGCGCCCACAATCCAGGATGGATCAGAGACCTTCTGGAAACTGGGGGGAAGCGACCTCTTCGTGCTGTCCAAGCCAGACCAGGAGCTCGTAGCGCTCCACATGACGAAACCTGGATGGTCCGCCACCGCGGCTGAACGCGAACTGAAACGATCAACGCATCTTGGAGAGGATGCAGCATGGTGGTATGACGATGGCCGGCTCTATTGGGTTTTCCTGCATACCATCACCTCCGGAGCCGGACAAACGACGCAGCAGTTGGGCCTTCTCGCCGTCGGCTACCAAGTGGATTCTGCCGTGGCACAACAGCTCGCCGCGGTCACAGGAAACCAGATCGCACTCAGCATCAGCGACACTATTATCGCCTCGACCCTCCCGCGACGAGACGAAGCAGAACTAGGGCGACGAATTCGCTCCGGAGATATTGGGGGCAGAGAGTCTCCGGGCAGGCTAGCTCTCGAAACAGATGAGTATGCATTTGCTTCCGTATTGCTGCGTGGATCGTCGATGTCTCCGGTCCATTGTTACGTGATGATGCCGCTTGCGTCCCTGAACTTGTTGATTGCGCGTTTGAACCATACGATTTATTTTGTATGCGCATTGGCTGTACTTTTTGAAGCAGTGCTGTTTGGCTTCGTTGCTCGAACGGTGACCCGCCCGCTAGACAACCTGGTGGCAGGTGTTAAGGCTCTTGCCGCCGGAGACTTCACGTACTCCATTACGCCACGAGGCAGCACGGAACTGGTCGAGCTGAGCACATCCTTCGCCCAAATGCGAGGCCAGCTCTTGGCCCTGCAGCAGCAGAGAATCGATGCCGAGCGCGTCGCCGCATTGGCCAGGGCTGCGAGTTCCATTTCCCATGACTTGCGGCATTATCTAGCAGCGATCGTCGCCAATGCGGAGTTTCTCTACGAGGCGGAGGAATTAAAACTCAAGAAGGACGAAATCTACGAAGAGATCAAAACTGCGACGACTCAGATGACCGACTTGATCGACTCTCTCCGGGAGCTCTCGTACCAGCGCAACGCGATCAGCCCCGCGCGTACGAAGATCCACCACGTGATTCGGCGGGCGATCGAGGCGATCCACGCACGGCCTGAATTCCGGGATTCAAATATTGTTCTCAGCGCATCCGAAGACCTCGAAGGGACGTTTGATCCCAAAAAGCTGGAGCGTGTGTTTTTTAATTTGATACTGAACGCGTGCGAAGCATCGCAGGGGCTCGATGGCACGATCACGATCACGGCCAGGGGTGCGGACAAAGATCTCGAAATACGGATCACTGACGACGGCCCCGGTATTCCTGAGTCCATTCGGACCACGCTCTTCGATCCGTTCGTAAGCTATGGAAAGCCTAACGGCACAGGTCTGGGCCTTGCAATTGTCAGCAAAATCGTACAAGACCACATTGGTTCTGTGATCATCGAGCAAACCTCGGCACGCGGAACGACCGTCCTCATACGGCTGCCCCGCTCACAACAACCCGCAACCGAGAGCGTAAAGTCCGCACTGACCTAGCACGATTCAAAGGGTGATGGAGCAAGGATTCACAGCAGCTCCGACTAAGACTTCCTAGTTTGAGATTGACTATGGATTTGAATAGGGCCGTGAAGGCGGAGCTGGGTAGTCCTGCCCATACTTGTTCTTGTGAGCTGGGGAGAAATTAGGATTCTCCAGGACGTTGATCGTGCCAAGATCCTTCGTAGTCGAGGATACGGTGACTGCTTTCGTAAGCGCCTTTAGATCCTCCGGCAGACTTCGCTCGTACCACAGTTGCAATTCATATTTGCCATCCGGGACATCAGATACAGTGATGCTTCCCGCGCGGTCAGACACACCATAGTACGGCGTATCCACGGCAATCACGACGGCGCTCATCTCTGGGTGAATGTTACAAAACAGAAAGCTGACCCCGGGGCGATCGAATCGAACAGAATTGGTCGCTCCCGCTTCATAAAGCCCGAGGTCGAATCTCTTGCCATCAAACAAAGAAAAAACATTGTGAAAAAATGGATCTCGATTAGGAAAATCCACCGCAGAACCGACTGGTACCACAAGCACGTGAGGCTGAAAGGTCTTGTTCTTCTGAATCAGTTGTAGCCGCTTAGGAGGTTGTTTGTCAGATCGAGATTCTGCGGGGGTGCGATCCAATGGCGTGAGCCACAGCACAACTTCCGACAAGTTTGCCGGGGGCTTGACTCCCTTTGTCTGCTTGGGGTCGGTTTTTTTCTTGATCTGGACGCGCGCTGTCACGGTGCTCACTTGCCCGTAGGCGGAGCAGCAAGACAAGACTAAAGCACAGCAGAACTTTCCTGCCGTGGCGATGCGCCGAACCTTGGAAGACTCTCGCACTAAAATGTGTACCCCACGCTGAAATTGACCAGGTTTGCCAAGTTGGGTTTGCTGTCCAGGATAAAGCTATTCAGCCTTCTGTATTCCAGAGAGAACACAAAGTCGGATCGCGGCTGATAGATAAAATTCACAAGGGCGCTTCGGTTTCTTGAGAATAGCACGCCATAGTAACCGCCATTGCCGCCGAAATTCCTCAAGTTCGAAGCAAAAGGGTTGTCCTGTCCGAAGGCACAGTTGAACTGCAATTTCGGCGTAGCCTTATACTTCAGTTGTGCCCACCCTCCAACAGACTCCAGACCATGCACTTGTGTGTTTGGGTCGGAAAAGGATCCATTCCAAAGAACACTCTGTCCGATCGCGCCGCCGACTCCGCCCACGGCGCGCCCCCGGTAAAATTGACTGGTGAATTCAAACAGTTTGCCGAATGGAATCTTCAAATCCATCGAGCCCGCCCAGCCGTCCACGCTCCGGCCGAACCCCCAAAGCTGCCGGCTGTAATATCCCCCGGCGCCGATGGTAAGGTCCTGTCCATGAACTCCTCGAGTCCACGAAAGCCTGGTCGCGTACGCTGGCTGGCCAGAATATTCTCCCCAGCTCGGATATCGTTCGTATAGAGAAGGGGGCGGATCCCCCGTCAGATTATCCAGAACTCCTCCCTGCAACGACAAACTAGAGGAATCCGATAACGTAAACCTGTGCTCCACCCGGAGCTGCGGCGTCCAACTCCAAAGATTGCCCGAATAAGCCAACGCAGGGACGGCAAGCGTTGCGATCGAAGTAGGACTCAATGGTGCAAAGAACAATGAATCCTGCCCTCCTACTATCGACGTATCCGTCCAATCAAATCGAATTGTGCCAGTCCGTAGTCGCATAATTCCAAACGTCGCGCCGTTCTGGGCTTCGGGGAATCCACCTGCAAAATCAAATTGAATATCTGCACTTGTACGTGCGCCGGCAATCGTCGGACCAAAGGCCTGAATGCCG
>DASSIO010000091.1:0-26144 GCA_035691825.1 Terriglobales bacterium
TTTGGTGGTTGGACTGATACGTTTGCTGAGGCGCAAGGAAGTTCGGCCCCGAGCAGAACAACGACCCAGGTTGACAATCAAATAGGGCGCCGCCGCCGATGTTAATGGCAACGTTCGGGAGCGGGTTTGCAGCGCCAGTTACCTCAGACGCCCCGTCGACGATTCCATTACGGAATTTCAGATATTCAAAGCGCACCGCATGAGTAAATGCGCCAGTGTTGAAATCGAGTCCAATCGCGTGTGAGCCGGTGTTGTTTCGGTTCTTGAACGGCTGCGCACTTGGTCCCGAGCCGAACGGCCGAATGTCGCTATTCTGGTCGTAGCTGAACCGATAAAACGCCTTCGCCCCGTTGCCGATCTGGTAATCCAGCCGATTCGTCGTCATGATCTCACGAAACGGCTCGCCGACATTCGCGGAGGCTGCGACGAAAGGTCCCTGAAATAGAACCGGATTGGGCAGGTCTTGGCGATTACGTTCCGCATCGACAAAGTAAAAGAGCTTATCTTTGATAATCGCCCCACCAAAATTACCGCCAAACTGTTCGCGGAACCAAGGAACCTTGCTGCCTCCCGGAAGCGCTGCCGTTCCAACCGCGCTATTGCGGTAATTGCCGAACAGTTGTCCATGAACCTGATTCGTCCCAGATCGCGTGACAACGTTCACCGAGCCCGACGAAGTTAACTCCGTCGACATGTCCAACGATGACTGACTGAGCTGGAACTCCTGAATCGCACTTGCGGGAATGTTCTGGGTCGTCGTTCCTACAGTCTCGTCGCTGACATCAACGCCATCAACTTCGACGCGAGCCGTACGACCAAAACGGCCACCGAACGAAATAGAAGAAAAACCATTCTTGGTTGGATCGAAAGTACTACCTTCTTGAATCTGAACGCCCGGCTCAAGCTGGGCAAGATCCAGGAAATTGCGTCCATTCACCGGCAGATTCTCGATCTGTTGGGCATTGAGCACGCCCTGCACTGTCGCCTGCTCGGTATTGACTGCAATTTCGGCAGCTTGCACCTCCACGGTCTGGCTCTCCTGACCTAGTTGCAGTTTCGCGTTGACCGTCGAGGTGTTTCCGACGAGCACAGTGCTCGTGGTGCTTAGAGTGCTGAACCCTTTCGACGAAATCTGAACCTTATAGCTGCCCGGTATTAGGGCGCCCGAGTTGAATGCTCCCGCTGAATTTGTGGTGAGATCTACAGTCTGTCCCGTCGCTGCGTTTGCGATCGTTACTTTGGCGCCGCTGACGACTGCGCCGGATTGATCAGTAACGGTCCCAACAATACTGCCGGTCCCGACGGTAGCCTGCCCAAACAGAAAAATGGGAGAAAGCAACAACCCGATCACCAGGGCGAAAACGCTAAATCGCATGGCTAAACGGGTAGGGGAAACGTGGTCTGGCGACATCGTCCACCTTCCTTTCCAAGTTTTTGGAATTACTAGTCAATAAGAATTTTGAACATGGACTTCATGTTTTGTGGCGTTTCAGTGGAGAACCCGAGAGCTTCATCCCCAAGCAGTCACCCTTAAACCGCCCTCATACACAGCACAGGGTATCCGCACACACAGACAGTTGTGTTCCTTAGCTGCAATCAGTATTCCACCTGACAACTGAATGTCATCACTTTACTGTCAATGACTTACGACGAGAACCGCTGCCACGATTTCAATGACAATTCCAATATTTCATATTCCATATCTTGGAAACTGTATGACGGATGAGATGGACTAGATTGTGAAGGACGATCGTCAGACTGTCAGGTTTCGCAGGGGCTCGGAGAAACCCGCATCACTCAACCCCTGGGCTTGCCTGTGCTGACCTTTGGTTATTCCCGCGTATGCTCGCGCCAACTGTAGTATCCACTGCGGTGGCGCACACTGTAATTCGCGGCGGCGGGTACACCCTCGATGATCACATCAATGCGGCGAAACTCCGAGTCAGAAAGCTTTTGGGAGGGATAATAAGCGAGCAGATATTGGGTGCGCAGTTCGTCGCTGATCTGGCGGAAGGCTTCATCCAGTTGTGGCAGTGAACTGGCATAGAAATACTTGCCCCCAGTATCGCTGGACAACTGAATAAGGGCGTGTTCGCCGCCGGTGTCGCGTCCTGCACTTGATTCGACCGGCACAACGATAATGCTGTAGACAATGGCCTCAGCTTCTTGGGCTGCGCGCAATGCTTCTTTGTAATCGGTCTTGCTGACGGTGTCCCCGCCATCGGTGATAACGACCATCACCTTCCGGCCTTGGCGCGAATCTAGAGCTTGCGCTCCCAAGAAAAGCGCGTCATAGAGTGCCGTGGCCGAGCCGAGGCGGATGCGATCAATGCCGTGATCAATTCGTTTCAGATCTGAAGTAAACGACACAAATTCGCTGACCACCTCGTTGAATCCATAGACCGCCAAGCCATCTACGGGCCGCAAAATCGCATGGGCGAACCGCCTCGCCGATTGCAGCTCGAGAGTGATGTCCTTGCGGGTGCTGAGGCTGGTGTCGATCGCCAGCACGATCGATAGCGGGAGTGCCGACTCTTTATCAAACACCGCTATCTTCTGTTCGCGGCCGTCTTCCTTCAGCTCGAAATTGTCCTTCTTGAGATTCCCTACTGGACTGCCGTGCTCATCGGTGACAGTTACAAAGACGTTAACCAGCTTGACATCTACCTTGACCGTCGAAGAGGTATCCTGTGCGGCGCACGGCACACCAATAGCGAGTAGCAGCACGATGGCGGCCAAAGTCTGCATTTTCGGGCTTGTCATTTAGATGCGGGCCGTCCTGAATGGGTGCCTTCGGCGCGCGGGATTCTCTCAGGGAATGGCTCACCATCAGCCCAGACGGCCCCGTCCGCGAAGTATTCCTTCTTCCAGATGGGAACGGTGCGTTTGAGTGTGTCGATAACCCAGCGGCATGCGTCGAATGCGGAACCGCGGTGAGCGGATGCCACCGCGATAAGCACGCTGGTTTCCCCAATTTCAAGCCGCCCGAGCCGATGCACGATTGCGATCTCCCGCACAGCAAACTGCCGCAACGCCTCGGTGGCAAGCTCTTCCATCTGCTTCAACGCCATTTCTTCGTAAGCTTCGTAGTCGAGATATTGCGTGGGACGACCTCGTGTGTTGTTGCGCACGATGCCATCGAAGACAACAACAGCGCCATCCTCCGGACGCTTGACAGTTGCGATCACCGCCTCAGCATCAATCCGCTGGCGCACAAGCTGTGCCCGGGGAGCGCCGCCGCTGACCGGAGGCAACAAGGCAACTTCATCGTTGCCGTGCAGCTGACTCTCTGGCGCGGCATATTCCCGATTCACGGCCACTGCCACCGACGGCAGCAAGGCCTTGAGCTTGGGCACATGCTTTTCGTAATGGCCTAAAAGGTCAGCGAGGCACGCGCCTTCGGGCAACTCCAGGACGTCCGCCACCCGACCCGTGACATCCTTCAGCATTCCGAAGAAAAGTACTCGAACTTGCATAGCTACGAGTCTGCCCCCGCCTGCCGCGCCTCAGGACGTTGAACGAGCATTTTGCCCAGCAACTCCTTGAAGATTTTGGCGGCAACGCTGGCCGTGATGTGACCTACATCCTGAGCGGGATTGAATTCCACCAGGTCGGCACCGACCACATCTCCGGTAAGCGCGCTCAGGTGCGCGAGGGCCTCCCGGACGGACATGCCTCCAGGCTCGCGATGGGAGACGCCCGGCGCGAAAGCCGGGTCAAGTACGTCCATGTCGAAGGAAATGTACACCGGCCCATTCACTTTCATCTTTTCCCAAACCGGCAGGTGGCGCATTTCCAGCACTTCTACTCCGAACTTCGCAGCCTGCTCGCGCTGGTGACCCGTCAGCGCACGAATTCCGACCTGAATCAGGCGTTTCGCTCTCTTCTCTTCCATAATGCGCGCGAACGGGCACGCATGGGAAAGGCGATCGCCCTCCAATTCGTCGTAGAGGTCAGGATGCGCGTCAAAATGCACGATCGTCAGATTTGGAACTCTTTTTCCGACCGCCCGCACGATGGGTAGTGTTATGGAATGATCACCGCCCAAGCACATGGGACGAGCGCCCTGATCGAGCAGTTCGGTCACGGCCTGCTCGATGGACGTAAACGCGTCGCTGGCAAAGCGCACGTCGCCAGCATCGTGAAAAACTCCGGGCACTCCTAAGTCCAGGCCGTTCTCCGTCCAGTAATTCGATGCCGAGGAATGAAACGTGGTCCGAATAACCGCGGGAGCGCCCGCCGCTCCTCGCGCATAGGAAGAGTGGGCGTCGAACGGAATGCCTAACACAGCCGGAGTTCCAGCAGATAATGCCGGATCTTTTGCATGGGTGGCCACGAGAATCTCTCTTGGCTAGGGATACCATAGAGGACTTTGCCTGTCACCCGTCGGAGGCGGCCCGATGGGACTTGCGGCGGTCATGGGTCTTGGTGAGCGGCAAGCAACTGAGCCGGTTCTGAGCCCAAACTTACGCGTTGGCTATCGCGGCTTTTCTTTTTACTTTTTCGTAAACTTCTTCTGCCCGGAGCAAGGCGTCCTGAATGTTTTCGCAAATGTTCTCAGCGCCAACCACCTCCTCAAAATCGGCCTGGTGAATCAGTTTGGCGGGCTGTTCGCGCGCGCCGCACAAAATTAATATTCGTTTACTTGCCTGCAGCTGCCTGGCTATTTCCTCCAGGGCGAACAGACCCGTCGCATCCAGTGCAGTCATGTTGCGAAGACGCAGAATGACAACCGGTGGCAGCGTGTGGAGGTCCTCGGTCACTACGGAAAGCTTGTCGGTCGCCCCAAACAGAAACGGTCCATGAATTCTGAAGATAGTCGCGTAATAAGGAATCTCCTTGTCCTGGAGAATGTGTACTCGCCCGTCCTCCACATACTCATCGGTTACCTGTGAAACCGTGGTTGTGCTCGCCACGCGGCTAATGAATAGAAGCGCCGCCAGGATCATTCCGGCTTCGACTGCGACCGTCAAATCCGCAAATACGGTTAATCCAAACGTCACGACCCAGATGCTGATGTCAGTCTTCGTTAGTTTCAGCAGCTGCGGAATTTCTGTCCACTCACCCATGTTGTAGGAAACCACCATCAGAATGCCCGCCAGCGCCGCCATCGGAACATAGCTGACCAGAGGGGCCGCAAACAGCAGGATGCAGAGCAGCGTCAGGGAATGAATCATGCCTGCAACCGGCGACTGCGCGCCGGAACGAATACTGGTGGCAGTTCGAGCAATGGCTCCAGTTGCCGGCAGCCCGCCGAACATCGGTGAAACCACGTTCGCAACCCCTTGCCCGATCAGCTCCATGTTGGGATTGTGCCGGTCGTTGCTCATCCGATCCGAGACCACAGCGGACATGAGCGATTCGATTGCGCCCAACATGGCCACGGTGAACGCCGGTCCGAGAAGACCGTGAATGAGATCAACCCGAAACTTCGGAATCTCCAAATGAGGCAAGCCGCCGGGAATGCCGCCGAACCGAGTACCGATGGTTTCGACCGGCAGCTTGAACAGGTAGACCGCGGCGGTACTCAGCACCAACGCCACAATTGGCCCGGGTATGCGATGCGACATCCTGCGGCACCCGATCATGACAACCACCGTTGCCGCCGCCAAGGCGGTAGCCCAATAGGAGAGGGTTCCAAAATTGTGTCCTAGTTCTTCCATGCGCGCGAGAAAAACACCAGGAACTTTCTCCAGGTGCAGGCCGAAGAAATCTTTTACCTGTGTACTGGCGATGAGGATGGCAATTCCATTTGTAAATCCGATAACTACGGGGCGAGGTATGAACTTCACTGCAGAGCCAAGCCTTGTCACGCCCATAATGACCAGAAGAACCCCGGCCATCACCGTGCACATGAAGAGACCGTCGACACCATGGACGGCAACAATGCCGGCTACGACAACGACGAATGCTCCCGTCGGTCCGCCGATCTGGGTTTTTGATCCACCCAATGCGGAAATCAAGAATCCGGTGACGATCGCACAATAGATACCGGCCTGCGGAGTCAGACCAGATGCGATCGCAAACGCCATTGCCAGGGGCAGGGCTACAAGGCCCACAGTGACGCCGGCGACCAAGTCGTGAGAAAACTTGTTGAGAGAGTAGCCCTTGAAGCAGAGAACGAACTTCGGAATCAAACGCTCATCAGCGCTAGCAATTTCCATTTTTTCATTATGAGGGCTGGCTATGGATTGCGACACGGATAACTTGCGGAAGCACTATCCGAGGAACATGTACCGTCAGGTATACAATTTTAAGTCTCTTTTTCAGCAAAAACAAAAGCCAGCCCATTTCCGGACTGGCCTTCAAAGTCGATTGCAGCCTGCTATCCCACCGGCTGCGTGCTCAAAACCTTCTCCCGCTCCTCCTCAGCCTGCCTCATTTCACGAGGTGAAGACGGGAGCGCCAGCTCCAGCACTTCGTCGATAGTCGTGACGTAATGCACGGTCAAGTTTTCGAGTTGCTCGGGCGTGAGGTCTTCCTCGACATTCATCTTGTTTTCGGCAGGAAGGACCACATCGTGGACACCAGCACGCTTAGCTGCCAGCACCTTCTCCTTGATCCCGCCTACTGGAAGAACATTGCCGCTGAGCGTGATCTCTCCAGTCATGGCGGTTAGCGGACGAACGCGTCGGTCGCTGAGCAACGAGACCAAGGCAGTCGCCATAGTAACGCCCGCCGACGGTCCGTCTTTGGGGATCGCGCCCGCCGGGACGTGAATGTGAATATCGTGCTGGGCGAAAAAGTCTTCGTTGATCCCAAGTTGGAGACAATTGGATCGCACCCAGGTCAACGCTGCTTGCATGGACTCCTGCATCACCTGGCCAATCTGGCCTGTCATGGTGAAGCCACCTTTGCCCTTCATCGAATTCGCCTCGATGAAGAGCACATCGCCGCCGGTGGGCGTCCATGCCAGACCAACCGCGACTCCGGGACGCTTTGTACGTTCCGCGATTTCGCCTTCCGTACGCACCTTAATGCCACCCAGGAAATCGTGGATCACTTCCGGCGTGACTATGAGCTTTTCGTGCTTCCCCTCAGCCAGGCGGCGAGCCTGCTTGCGGCACACAGTCCCAATATTTCGCTCCAGATTGCGAACCCCAGCTTCGCGCGTGTAATGCCGAATGATGTCGCGAATGGCCGCCTCGGGAAACTCGATCTGCTCCGTTGTGATTCCGTTCTCTTCGATCTGCCGCGGAACCAGATACTGGAATGCGATGTGTACCTTTTCTTCCTCGGTGTAGCCCTGCAGCTCGATGATCTCCATGCGGTCGCGCAAAGGCTCGGCAATGGGATCGAGCATGTTGGCCGTGGTAATGAACAAGACTTTCGAAAGATCGAACGTCACGTCGAGATAGTTATCCCGGAACGATGAATTCTGTTCCGGATCGAGGGCCTCCAATAATGCCGAGGCCGGATCGCCGCGAAAATCACGTCCCACCTTATCGATTTCATCGAGCATGAAGACTGGATCTTTGGTCTCGGCGCGGCGAATACCCTGAATGATCTGTCCGGGCAAAGCGCCGATATATGTCCGGCGATGGCCGCGAATCTCAGCCTCGTCGTGGACGCCGCCGAGCGAGAGTCGTACAAACTTTCGCCCTAGAGCACGGGCAATTGACTTGCCCAGAGAGGTTTTGCCAACTCCCGGAGGACCCACAAAGCAAAGAATCGGTCCCTTCATGTTGGGCTTCAGCCGGCGCACGGACAGATAGTCCAGAATTCGGTCTTTGACTTTTTTCAAGTCGTAATGGTCGGTGTCCAGAATCTCTTTGGCTTTCGGGATATCCACTTCAACGCCCGAGGTCTTGTTCCACGGCAGCACTGCCAACCACTCAATGTAGTTCCGTGTCACGGAGTAGTCGGCGGCCATCGGAGACATCCGCGACAAGCGCCCAAGCTCCTTCAGAGCTTCCTTCTTTACCTCGTCGGGCATGCCGGCCGCTTCGATTTTCTGGCGAAGCTCTTCCGTGTCCCTGGCGCCTTCGTCCTGTTCCCCGAGCTCCTTCTGAATGGCTTTCATCTGCTCGCGCAAGTAGTACTCGCGCTGCGTTTGCTGCACTCGATCCTGCACTTCGGATTGGATCTTGTTCCGGAGTTGCTGAACTTCCAACTCTTTGGCCAGATGCTGGTTGATCTTTTCCAGGCGAATGTGGACGTCAGTGGTCTCCAGCACATCCTGCTTGTCGGCGGTCGAAAGCGACGGTAAGGACGACGCGATGAAATCGACCAGGCGCCCGGGTTCCTCGATGTTCATGGCCACGGTCGAAAGCTCATCGGATAGAGTCGGAGAGCCGGCAACAATCTGCTGAAACAGCGTCAATACATTCCGCTGCAGAGCTTCGATTTCTGAGCTCTTAGGGGGAATCGCTTCCGGCACGGTCTCCACACGTGCCCTCATGAACGGAGTCAGTTGGGTAAATTCGGTGAGCCGAACCCGCTCCAACCCTTCAGCAAAGACAAAGAGGCTCTGGTTCGGCATTTTTACCACTTTATGAACCACAGCCAGACTCCCAACCGCATATAGATCAGTAGGTTGCGGGGTGTCTACACGAGCTTCACGCTGGGCGATCACGATGATGGTTTTGTCTTCGCCCAGTGAATTAATAAGCTGTACGGAACTCTCGCGCCCTACCGTTAACGGAAGAACGGCATGGGGGAAAAGTACTGTGTCGCGAACGGGCAACACTGGTAAGGAGCGTTCCTCTTCCTGAATTTGCTCCTTTTCCTTTTCCTTTGTTTTAGTGCCAACTGCGCGTTCGGAGCGTCCTTGCTGTGCCATATTGTTCCTTGAGTGTAACTCACTCAACTCTCTTGGATGATAGCTTGCCCGTGAAAGATGCAGGCTGCCCGGATCTTCACCCGGTTAGCGGGTTGGATTCTATTCCTTTCCAGCTAGCTCCGCCACGTATCGGAGGTCACTACCAGTACACGAGTCGTGACCGAACGCTGAAGGTGCGTTCTGCGACAAGAAATGAAAATCCCGCGGCAGCGCTTACACGCCCTCACGACGGCCGAGCCTCAAAACTCGGCATCCCTCAGTTCGCATCGGCCTAGAACACGTGCTTCGCGGTATCGCCCGCGAAAATCATCTCCTGCAGTTTGCGGGTCTCCCCCTCTTCGGTGTACACAATTTGACTCTGAACGGCCTTGCTTTGCAGCGGCACCAGCTTGCATTTCACCCTGGTTTCGGCCGGCTTGGAAGTATGCTGCTGGGTGAAGATCATCACGTGCTCATCACCTTTCATGGTGTGCTCGACCCGGTAGTCGCCCTTGGGGAGCACTACATCTCCCACTTGGGTGGCCGCAGTGAAGCTGACCCGTTGCGTGTCAGCAACTCCAAACTTATTCGCCCCCGCGTTAAGCATCGCCACCGTGAGAAGCACGCCGCAAAATATGATGACCAAGTTCCTTAAACGCATTTTGATTCCTCCTCGTAATCCCGCAACTGGGGATTCGGAATCAAGGTTAGCTGGTAATGGAGTTTTTGGACGTGTGCAGCCTCACGCCCGTCTGTGACGAAGCTCCGCCCGCGATGGTCGGGCAGCCGGGTAGACCCCTAGAATTTTGACAAAATCAGCAACTTCCTCCAAGTGATGCAGCGCATTTCGGGCCGCTTCATCTTCCCCGCACAAAAAGTCGAGGTAGAAAACATATTCCCAGGGCTGGCCGCGCAGGGGACGGGATTCAATCTTGCTCAGGCTGATGTCGCGAAGCGCAAAGACGCTCAGCGCTTTGAAAAGCACTCCAGCCGCATTCTTGACTTTGAAGGCGATGGAAGTCTTGTTGGCGCCGGGCAGAAGCTTGCGACCTTTGCGAACGAGAAAGAAGCGCGTGAAGTTGCGCTTGTCATCTTCAATGCCAGACTGAAGAATTGCCGCCCCATACACCCGGGCAGCCTGACGTCCCGCTATGGCGGCGGCATCTTTCAAATGCACCGACATAATGTGCTTGACGCTCCCGGCGGTGTCGTAAAAGGGCACGGGCTCGATAGAGCGATGCCGGCGAAAAAAATCCCGGCACTGGTCCAGAGCCACTGGGTGGGAGAACACCCGCCGGATGGAACCGAGCTTTACTCCCGGAATCGCCATCAGGTTATGTGCAATGCGCATCCGGAATTCCCGCTGCACGAATACATCGCGCGTCAACAGCAGATCGAAGTGCTCAGCCACCGATCCCGCTAGCGAATTCTCGATAGGGATCACAGCCGCCTGCACACGTGCTCTGTCTACCAGATCAAAGACTTCAAGCGAGCGCGCGCAAGGTACGACGCTGTACTCCGGAAGCATCTGGCCGGCCGCTTCGTGGCTGAATGAGCCTGCTTCGCCCTGAATGGCTACCCTCATCCGACGCAACTTAGTTCTCCCCTGCCCCAA
This sequence comes from Terriglobales bacterium, assembly GCA_035691825.1. GTDB lineage: Bacteria > Acidobacteriota > Terriglobia > Terriglobales > Acidobacteriaceae > Gp1-AA122. Next base: position 10,377 of record DASSIO010000091.1, read on the forward strand.
GGTGCAAGTCTTTCTTCAACACCAAAGCGTCGACTCCGTCCGGGTAATAACGCGGAATAGTCTTCTCAACTACATAACGACGGCGTTTGTAGAAGGCCAAAGCGGCTGTGTTGTTTACTGCCGTTTCGAGCCGCACAACCGAGCAGCCTCCCTGCCGGAAGCGCTCTTCCGCCCCGTCCATCAACATCGACCCAACCCCCGCGCGCCGCGCATGGGGCAGGACATCGATCGTAATAATGTGCCCCTCACCCCGAGGATTGGCATGTGCCACCAGAAATGCCTCAATAGTGGTATCGGATCCAAAGTCGCCGACGCTACTCGACTGGCCGGCCGCACGCGACTCGACCACCAATGTAAACGAGCCGGGCATTCGGATATAGGTCAATAGTTCCGGGCGCGAATAGGAGATGCCCGGCGCAAAGCAGCGCTGGTCGATGCGCCACAGGAACTCGAAATCTTCTCGATGAAAGTCACGGATCGTGCGATCCACTAAACCATTGTAGTTGCTGGCGCGCCGCTCGGATCAGCCTCTTAGCAAAGTCGTAACGGTGTTGCATGACTGCATCCACAGAAGTAACATGCGCATCTCAGGGATATGCCGCGGGTCATCTTCATCGACGTCGTGGGGGCACTTTCGGCGCTGCTGGTCTGGTACTTCTGCTTCGCTCGTTACAATCATCGCAAAGCTTTGCAAGTCCTGCAGTGGGTTAGAAGCGCCTGCGCGGAGAGAGGCCAGGTCACGAAAATCGCGTGGGCTGGATCCGGTCGCCTCTTTGCCGAGCTGCGGTTTCCGCCTCACGTTTTTGAGCATGCCCGCGTCGTGGTTTCCCTTCTACCCCGCCCGCTGCCCTTGAATTGGGCGATCTGCCGCTGGCGCAAGCAGAAGGAGACCCTATCCTTCGAGGCTGATCTGTATGTTGCGCCCCGTTTTCAACTTGAGGTCCACAACCACCGCTGGAGTGGACACAGCGGGTCTGTCGCTCCAGGCGATTGGATCATCTCCCGTCCTGGTCCGATCGTCTTGACCGGTCGCTCCAAGTGGAACAATGAACTCAGCCCCGTAATTCACACCTTAATTTCGTCCCGCGACCGGCATTTCGCCACCGTACGCTTCAGTCCGAAATCACCTCATTTTTCTGCGACACTGGAACTGGACACCCTCGAGGAACATCCTGCTGACGGCCGCTGGTTGGAAGCTTTGCGCGAATTGGCGGCTGGGTCATCCACCTCGCGGCAGTAGTTCACTCCGAACCGAGACAAAACAAGCATCAGCCGTTCTTTGTTTTTTCTGGCTCGGCTTCAAACCGATACCCGATTCCGCGCACCGTCAGCAAGTGCTGCGGATTTGAAGGATTCTCTTCGATATACCGTCGCAGGCGCACAATAAAATTATCAATAGCGCGGGTATCGGTGTCTTCGCGAAGGCCCCAGACCTGCTCAAGAATCGCTTTTCTGGATACAGCTTTTCCGGCATTGCGAACCAGGTGCCTCAATAGCTCCGCCTCCATCTGCGTCAGCTGAATCGTCGCATTGCCAACATGCAACTCGAGGCGGCTGAAATCGATGGTCTTGTTATCAAACCGGAAAATCTCATCTTTACTGCTAAGCGCAGAACCGGCGGGCTCAGCAGAAGTGTGAAGGGCGCGCATCCATTCTCGCCGCCGCAGCAGACCCTGCAAACGAGCCAGCAGGATCGCAAGTTCGAACGGTTTGGGCAAGTAGTCGTCGGCGCCCGAGGCGAATCCCTTCAGCACATCTTCGGCACGGCCTCGAGCCGTGAGCATGAGCAACGGTACGTAGTTTCGTGCGGCGCGCAATTCCGCGGCTACGGCGAATCCATCTTTGCCAGGCAACATCACATCAAGCACAACGGCGTCGAAATGTTGATTTTCCTTTAGCAGGAGATGAAGCGCGCTTTCCCCATCGCCGGCCACCTCTACGCTGTGCCCCTCCGCCTCTAGGTTGAACTGAAGGCCTTGCGCCAGATGCGCCTCATCTTCGACGATTAAGACTCGGCTCACGAGCGAACCATCCGGGGAAGCTCCAGGGTAATAGTTGTGCCTCGGCCCTCGCCTTCGCTGTGGGCAAAAACTCTGCCGCCGTGTTTCTGGGCAATGGAGCGCACAATGAACAATCCCAGTCCGGTGCCTTTTACCTGGGCCAGAACACGGTTCGGCACGCGGTAAAAGCGTTTGAAGATCCGCTTGAGTTCGTGCGCCGGAATACCCACTCCGCGGTCGCGGACTTCCATTACGACACGGGCATCATCCGGCACAGTCACCGACACGGCCACTTCCACTTTGCTTCCGGAATACTTGACCGCATTGTCCAGGATGTTGAAGACTGCCGTGCGAAGATCCTCCGCATCCCCGGATATCCTCGCGCGACCGTCAGCGGAGGAGTTCAAGCGCATATCGTCGGGGGAGAGGTGGTGGCGCACTCGCGCGAGGTCAACGCATTCGCGGACCAGGGTGCCAAAATCCAGTTCTGACTTGTGCTGCCGAGCACGCCGATGGCTCGCCCGGCCGGCCCTCAGCACCTGCTCGACGGTTCCCAGCAAGCGATCGCTGTCTAACAGCATCAAGCGGTAAAACTCCTGCCGCTGAGAGTCGCCTATTTCACGTCTTTGCAGCGTCTGCAAATAAAGACGAATGGAAGCAATTGGCGTTTTCAATTCGTGAGTAACGGCATTGATGAAACTGTCGTGCTGCTCGTTTCGACGAATTTCGCGGACTAAGAAAATGGTGTTCAGTATGATCCCCGCGGCAATTGCTCCGAAGAAGATGACTCCCAGGAAGACCTTGAGTCCTTCGCGCCAGTTCAGAATGATCCAGCCAAACCCCACCGCGACCGCGACCCCGGCCAGGCACACGCCCAGGGAGAGAAAGAACACAATCGCTTTTCGGCGGCTGGTTATGCGCATAACCGGATTTTAGGTCTTGCGAAACAGAAGCACAAAGTGAGTAAGCGGACAGGACGCAAAATTTAGGCGCCCGCGTTCGCTTGGGCCCGAGCCAGGGGTTTGCTGGAAGCAGAAGCCATAGCCGGCGCGCCGTGCTCGCCGGAGCTCGAAGCATTCTCAATCACAATGCCCAGCCTGGAGACGAGTGTAGCCACGATTTGCAGATGTTCTTTGCTAAAGCCATCCTGTTGCTGCCGATAAAGAGCCAGAACGGCGACGACAGCCGAATCAGTTTCTAGAGGCACGGCAAGCGCCGAGCGCAAGGTGCTGTACTTGGTGGGATCATTCATGTACCCAGGTTCGACAGACGGATTCCCGTTGAGTATCGGCTTTCGGTTCTGCGCAACCCAGCCGGAAAGCCCTTCGCCGATGGGAATACGCAAGGACGAGAATAGGCGCGAATTGTCTCCGTTCACGTATTCAGGTACGAGAACATCCTTTCGATTGACGTATATTGCTACTGCATCATGAGGGACAAGTTGCTTGAGGCGTACCGCGATCAGCGAGAATATGTCACTCAGCCGGAGGATCGACCCCAAACTCTGGGCTATGTCCGTTAGCACTTGCCCTTCCTCGCGAGCTGCCGAAATCGCACGTTCAATATCTTCATTGGAGTGCTGTTTCTGGCCGACTGCTTTTCCCGATTCCGCAAAACCTGCGGCCGGCGCCAGACCGCGTTCAACTTTTATGTCCGTGGACAGCTTAGGAGGAGTTCCAAGCGGCTGCTCCTTCGCCATACGCTCCAACTCGATGTAGCGCCGCCGCAGGATTGAAACCACTTTGGGATCGAAGCTCTTGCCCGATTCCTCTTCGACCCGCGCCATGGCTTCGTCCAGCGGCAGCGCGCGCCGGTATTGCCGATCCGTGGCCAGCGCGTCCAGACAGTCCACCGCAGCCAGAATTCGCGCGCCAATGGGAATGGTTTCTCCCTTGAGCCCATCGGGATAGCCGCTTCCGTCCCACTTTTCGTGGTGAGAGCGCACCACCGGAACGACCGGGTATGGGAACTCCACCTGTTCCAAAATCTCGGCCCCAACGATCGGGTGGATCTTCATTTTTTCAAATTCTTCTGCCGTGAGCTTGCCGGGCTTGGAGATGATGTGCTCAGGGACAGCCAGCTTTCCGATGTCGTGCAGCACGGAAGCTGCTTTGAGCGCCTCGGTCTCGGCTTCGCTTAGGCCTAAGTCCTTCCCCAATTCCATCGCGTATACACGCACTCTCTGCAGGTGGTCGTGTGTGGTGTGATCTTTAGCCTCGATCGCCAGCGCAAGAGCTTCGATTGTCCTCAAGTTGATTCTGGAGACGTCTTCGGCGTGACGCTTCTCGTTTTCCAGCTTGTCCAAATAAAGCCGGTAAGAGCGATATATCAAGTACACAGGCGGAAAAACCAGAAGCGACGATTGCCAGCCAAGGTGGCGGTTCAGGAAGTTTATGAGGCCTGTAATGGCCGCCCCTGCCAGATAATACGGGAAATACCAGAAGTAGCACTCAGACCAGATTTTCAGAATTGGCTTGCCTTCCGCAAGCCGGACGACGGTCGCCACCGCCAGCGTGTTGAAAGCGAAATAAGTGACTGCAACCACAATCAGGGCAACCACTTCAAAACCACGAAGCACGGACCTGGTGGCCAGTGTGTAAGTGCCGTAAGCCACAGCCGTCCCGACGGAGAACTGCGCGGCATTAAACAACACGTGAACTGGCTTAACGGTTTTTGACGATCGCCACTTGGATTGAACCAAAACTTCAGCCAGACCAAGCACCAGCGTTTCTCCCAGGCTCAACTCAAGTACGCCTAGTAGAACGAAGATGAAATTCACCGACATGGTTGCGTTAACGCCCGGCAGTTTGATCTTCAGGAAAGAGGCAGTGATCGCTAGCGCCAAGTAACAGAAGAACTTGACTGGGTGGTCAGAGTGCCAGTGGGTCCAGCCCAGCGCAAGACAGCCCAATGCGGCTGCCGACATTCCGGCAACGAAGGCATTTGCCGCCGCCAGTGAGCCTTTCGATGGCATTACAGCATTTTGGCTTGAAGCCGAAGCTGCATCGTCCCAAAATTGCACCAATCCATTACTTTGGTTTCTGTTGCAACCCAACGACTTATGGCTTGTCAATGTGCCAAGCCAAGGCCGAATACTCTCAGCGTGCCAGAATGGGACACCTTGTCCGCTCCCGTGCTGCCCTGGTTGGACTAATTGTCTCCAGCTCCATACCACGAAATCTTTTAAGTTTCTTCTTTTCAGCTACTTCAAAGATCGGCATGACTGTTGCAATTCTCATCAGCGACTCCTCCCCGCCACGGTCCTGGCGTGACTTGCGTTCGACGGAGCGTCTTGGTGATGAAAAAGCTTCTCATCATTGTCTTTCTGGTACTCGCAGCTGTCCCCCTGCTGAATGCCCAGAACTCGAAGATTTCGCCCGATCTGCAGAATTACTCCGGCACTCAGGCGCAGGTGGTGGTGCAGTATTACAACCCGCCGAGCCTATTAGACCTGCAGACGATCACAGGATTGTTGGGTTCGGTACTGAACTCATTGCCCCTGGTGAATGCGGTCGTGGCCGATTTGCCCCTGTCCAGCATTCTGTCACTTGCCAATCAGACGAATGTCAAGTACATCAGCCTGGACCGAGCGGTCAGACCGTCTCTAAGCAACGCAGCGCCGGCGGTGAATGCTTTTGCCGCCTGGCAGTCCGGGTACACGGGTAAAGGAATCGCCGTCGCGGTGATCGACAGCGGCATTAACAGCCACCCTGACCTCAACGGCGGGCTACTGGGGTTGTCGCGCGTCGTCTACAGTCAGAATTTTGTGCCGGGTAGCTTGAGCACTGCCGACCAGTACGGGCATGGTACCCACATCGCCGGCCTGATAGCCGGGAACGGCGCCAGCTCAACGGGTTCTAAATACTCACGTACCTTCGAGGGCATTGCGCCATCCGCGAATCTGATCAATTTACGTGTTTTGGATCAGAACGGTGCCGGAACGGACAGCACCGTCATCGCCGCGATTTCCCAAGCAGTCTCGCTGAAAAGTCTTTACAACATTCGGGTCATAAATCTGTCGCTTGGCCGTCCGATTTTTGAGACTTACCAACTCGACCCCGTGTGCCGGGCAGTGGAAGCCGCATGGAAGAGCGGTATTGTGGTGGTCGTAGCCGCCGGTAACAATGGGCGCTATCTTGCGACGAACGGATATGGCACGATCACGTCGCCCGGCAACGACCCTTACGTCATTACGGTTGGCGCGATGAAGCCCATGGGTACCCCGACCCGCACCGACGATCTGATCGCCAGCTACAGCTCGAAAGGGCCTACTGGCATCGATCATTTTGTTAAGCCCGACATCGTTGCGCCCGGCAATCTGCTCGTTTCATTGGAGGCGAACGGAACGCTCTACAACCAGTACCCTGGGAACCGGGTTCCCTACAGCTTCTATGTCAATGGGGGCAGCAGCCTGCCTTCAACCAGCTACTTCACTCTGAGTGGAACCAGCATGGCCGCTGGTGTGGTCAGCGGCGCGGTGGCGGATTTGCTGCAGGCACATCCATCGCTGACGCCGGACCAGGTCAAAGCGCGCTTGATGAAGACGGCGTGGAAGTCCTTCCCCGCGACAAGTAGCGTGACAGATCCAACTACGGGAATTACCTACACGTCGCAATACGACCTGTTTACGATCGGAGCCGGCTATCTCGACATAGAAGCCGCGCTCGCCAGCACCGACGTCGCCAGCCGGACGGCCATGTCGCCAACGGCGATCCACAACTCGACTTCGGGCAATGTTTCCCTATCGACCGATCCCTCTGCCGTCTGGAATACCTCAAGCACTTGGACGCTTTCCGCGGTTTGGGGAAGCTCACAGTTCGTTTCCACATCGGGCACTTCGGGCAGCAACACCATGTGGGGCAGCAACACAATGTGGGGCAGCAATACGATGTGGGGCAGCAACACCATGTGGGGTTCCAACACTATGTGGGGCAGCAATGCCTCGGCGGGGGAACAGTAAACCAGAGCAGCGGGTAGGAAGGAAGAACGCAGTGACCACCGACTGAAGGTCTCAGCGGGTTCTGGGTGCTTCAGTCTCCGGCGACGCTTGGAGCCGCGTCAACGGCGGCTGTAACCAACCTTCCGTTCGGAGCGGGAGCTTCTTTCCTGGCCAATTCGTCGAGATCAACAACTTTGATCTGTTTGGCGAGACCGAACAGTTTCAAAAACCAGATTCCGTACCAATTCATATCCACTTCGTACCAGGTCAATCCGTGCCGCGCCGAAGTCGGATGAGCATGATGATTGTTGTGCCACCCTTCACCGAAGGTGAAGATCGCGACCAGCCAGTTGTTGGTCGACATGTCGCGAGTGAAGAAGCGACGCGCGCCCCACATGTGAGTAGCTGAGTTCACCAGCCAGGTCGCGTGCAGGCCGAGCACGGTCCGCAGGAAGATTCCCCACATCAAGAACGGCAACCCGCCTACGAGTAGCAGGACCACTCCCAACACAATCATAGGCACGTAGTGGTACTTGGTGATCCAAACATGAAACCGGTCTTTGGCCAGATCGGGGACGTAATGTGCCAGCGTTTGCGAGTCGTGGTGCATCGACTTGCCGGTCAGAATCCAGCCCATATGCGACCACCACCTGCCATCACGAGGAGAATGGGGATCGCCGTCCTGGTCTGAGAACTGGTGATGAATTCGGTGAGTGGCGACCCAGAAAATTGGTCCGCCCTCGAGGGCGAGCGTGGCGCACAGCGTCAGGAAATATTCAACCCACTTGGGAGTTTTGTATCCGCGATGCGTGAGCAGCCGGTGATAACCCATGCCGATGCCCAGACTTCCCGAAATCCACCACAGCAGCGCGGCCACAAATAGCGCCTTCCACGTAAAGAAAAACAGGGCGGCCACTGCCCCGAGATGAAACGCCAGCATGAAAGAAGTCGTGACCCAATTGATTCCCTCTTCCGCGGAGCGCTCCCGGCGCAGTGATTGCATTTGCATTGTGTTTTTCACTTTACTCTTTTGATGTGAGGCGCTTGCATAAGGTATCAGCTACGGAGGTACGCCTTTGTAATACTTCTGTAAGCAAGGATTACAGAGGTAACGGTGCAGCATGCCCCCAGGCGCTTAGCCTTGGGCCACGCCGCCCTGCAGCATTTAACAATTTTTGTCTTGACAGTTCCTGCAATCCGATTCAAAGTGCTTGGCCTGTTTGGGGTGAAAGCGAAATAGAATACTGGACGATTCTTCCCCGCGATTCGCTGAGTCTAGCTGCCCAAAACATCGTTCGAGATCGGCCGTTTCTTAGCCGAGGGAGGAAATATGCTGCGAAAACAAATCTCAGGCAATTTTGTGGCGCTGCTTGTCGGCGTGATTCTGGTCCCCGTGTCTTTGTGGGCGCAATCGGGGCCCTTCACCGTGGGCATTCGCGATGCTTGTGATCCGCCCACATTCAACGCCGTTATCGGCCCGGGTACATGCCTGTTCGGGGACCACGGCCGGACCAAATTCAATGTCTTTGCGAAGGAAGTTCAACAAGACCGCATGGCTGGCGCCTGGTATTTCAGTCCTCTACTCAACGCGTCGACCGGCACATTCCACATTGTCATCGTGAACCTCAACTCGGGGCGTGCTACCAGTTTGATGAACACCGGTGGCGAAACCCACACCTTCACCCGTGTAGCCAAGTTCGGCGGCGGCTTTGTGCAGTTCCTCAATGATTTGACGGGAAATCACACGCCCGCGCCGGAGTGTCTGCAGCCTGAGAACTCCAGCAACATTTTTGTGGAGGCGGGCACCACTGAGGTTGGCCCGGTAGCCGGCAGCGCGGACCTGCCAACGGGCACCTCTCGCTGGCAATGCTGCGTTCACCCCTGGATGCGCATGACCATCAAGGTTAAGTAGGGTCTGGGAGACAACAAACGCCACAGGCTCCGCTCGCGAGAGCGGGGCTTTGTTTTATGCGGGGCGCGCACTTGCCGCCGCCGCTTAGTGGGGACGTTTGTGTCCGCGAACCCCTACCCTGCGGCCCTCGGGTACTCGAAGCGAGACCGCAACCTCTTCAGTGCCATATTTCGGTTGCCTCGGTCAGACGGATGAGGTACCCTCCCCCCTCCCCAAATCTATATGCGATCTTTAAGAATCAAGATCTTACAGGGAGGCTTCCCGCAAAATCTTTGAGATTTCAGTACTTAGAGCCAAAATCTTGGAAACAAAGGGTTAAGCTACCAGCTTTCAGCTTTCAGCTCTCAGCTGTCAGCTTCAGCTCTCGTTTGACGTATGAAGATGAGCGCCAGGCTGACGACTGCCTACACGTGTCCCTAACTCCAGTATGACCGAGCGAGGCGGTTATTTGGGACTCTGGAGGCTCGACGTATGCGGAGCGCGGTCAGCAATTTAGGTGGGACTGAAAATAATTGGGCCTTGACAGGGTTGGTAGACAACGGCACCGCGGGCCGTGTTTTCTTTGCACATAAGGAGGAGTGCAGGAGTCAGGGCTCGGGGCGGCGGGATTGGACGCTTTTAGGGGCGAGTTTGTATCCCTTTGACGTCAGTGCTTGCACAAGCTGGTATGAGATCTTTCGACTGCGGAAAGCGATTCTTCGAATCGCTCTCCTCCGCTCAAGATGACATTAAATTGGGGTGCAAGCTTAGGGGCAGCACCAGACCTCATGCGCGAGGCAGGCAGGAGATCGCGGGCAGGAATGCCCGCACCCCCCGTTATCCTGAGTACCTTGCAAGAATCCCTTTGACCCACTACTTTGTGCGAATGATCCGAACCGTTGGGATCGTCGCGGTCACAGCTCTCAGCGGCTTGCTGTGGGCCCAGAGTGCAGCTGCGCCATTTGAAGTGGGCAAGGTGATCCCAAAGGTCACCTGTCGTGCCAACGAGCAGCAGGGCTATGCTTTGTATCTTCCCGGCTCGTTCACCGCGAATCGCAAGTGGCCGATCATTTACGTATTTGATCCGCTCGGGCGAGGAGCAGTTGCGGTCGAAACGATTCGCGCGGCGGCCGAACAATACGGCTACATTGTGGTCGCCTCCAACAACTCCCGCAATGGCCCGCAGGGCGGCTCAGCCGAAGCCGCTCAGGCCATGTGGGTGGACACGCAACAGCGATTCCCCATCGACCAGGTACGGCGCTATTTCGCAGGAATGTCGGGCGGCGCACGCGTCGCGACGAGTCTCGGTCTGAGTTGCTATGGCTGCGTTGCTGGGGTGATCGCCAACGCGGCAGGATTTCCATCAGGGGTCATCCCTACGAAGACCATGAGATTTGCATACTTTGCGGCCGTGGGCGATGCCGACATGAACTATTCCGAATTCGTGGAATTGCGACCACGTCTGGACGAGGCCGGCGCACGATATCTCATTCGCACTTTCGATGGAGCGCACGGCTGGGCGCCTGCCGAGGTCTGGAGCGAAGCCCTGAACTGGATGGACATTCAAGCGATGGCCATTGGCCTGGCTTCGAGGGATTCGGCTCGAATCCAAAAGACTCTGAACGATGAACTCGAGCGTGCACGCGGATGGGAGGCAAAGCACGAATTGCTTTCTGCGCTCCGTGAGTATCAGGCCATCGCGCGCAATTTTGCTGGCCTCGCCGACACGAGCGCCGCGAAAAACCGGGCGGCAGAACTCAGCAAAGAGAAAGAGGTCGCGAGACAAGCGAAGCAGGAACACGAGGATATCCTCGAACAGGATCGTTTAACCTCAGAAGCGTCGAGACAAATGGAAGCTGTCGGATCACAGGACCTCGACGGCGCCGCCTTCATGCAACTGCGAAACCAGATCGCCTCGCTCAAGGGCGATGCGGCACACGCTTCCAAGGACCGCGAGAGAGTTGTCCGGAAGCGAGCCTTTGACGCGCTGGTCATTCAGGCTGTCGAGTCCGAGCAACGCAGGATGGAGGTGAAAGATTATCGCAGCGCTCTTCAGTATCTGGAGTTGGCCGCCGCGGGCTTCGATAACCTGGGGTGGATTCATTACCAGCGTGCCCGAGCCTTCGCCGGTCTTACCGACCGGAAACAAATGTTTGCCGAGTTGAAGCAGTCGCTAGCTGCGGGATTTCATGTGTCCGCTGCGCTCGAGGCTCCCGAGTTCACACCTTATCACGGGGACCAGGAATTTCAGGCGTTGGCCAGCCAGTGGAATAAGGCGGCCGGGCGGCAGTAGTACAGGCGCGGACATTCTTGTTCGCGGATCCTCCGTCTTCAGAGTTGCAGTACAATGCTGCGAACCACCAGCCGTTGCGAGGAGGCCCGATGCGACTCCTTATCCTGCTTGCCACCTTACCGCTGCTTTTCTCGCCTGCCCTGTGCGACGAAGGTCACCACCATGAACTCTCGGAACAGGAGATCGGATCAGTGCATTTCGCAACTTCCTGTTCAAAGTCCGTCGAGAAAGAGTTTAACCATGCTGTTGCTTTGCTGCATTCGTTCCAGTACGAGCAGACTCGTCAGGCCTTTGAAGCAATTTCCCAGCACGATCCGGGCTGCGCAATGGCCCAATGGGGAGTGGCTATGTCGCATTACCACGGGCTCTGGGAGAACGGCGATCTCGCGGCGGGAGAAAAAGCCCTAGTCAAAGCGCAGGCGATTGCTCGAAGAAATTCGAAGACCACAACTCGAGAGAAGAAATACATTGACGCGCTGGCAGAAATCTATCGTCAGGACGGTAAGGATAACGTTGCTCATGCCCACGCATTCGAGCAAAAGATGGCGGAGCTTCAGGCGGATTACCCCAACGACGACGAAGCCGCCATATTCCACGCATTGGCTCTGGACATTAGCGCTTCCAAAACCGACAAGACATTTGCTAACCAGCGACAATGCGGGGAAATTCTCGAACCTATTTTCCATAAGCAGCCACATCATCCTGGAATCGCCCACTACCTGATCCATTGCTATGACAACCCTGTGCTGGCCGCCAAGGGGCTAAACGCAGCCCGCATGTACGCCAAAATCGCACCTGCCTCCGCTCATGCCAATCACATGCCCTCGCATATATTTACCCGCGTCGGATCCTGGGAAGAGTCGATTGCCTCGAACCGCCGTTCGGCCCAGTTGGCAGCTGCCGCGGAGCCTGCTTCCCAGAACGGCGAGGCGCGTGATCAGCGATTGCACGCCATGGATTATCTGGAATACGCCTACCTGCAAAGCGGCCGCGTGCAAGAGGCCAACACAGTTCTGCAGGAGATGAACTCGCTTCAGCCAGTTGCCGGACTGACGCTGACCGGCGACTATGCCCTGGCCGCTGTTCCGGCACGTAATGCTGTGGAGTTGGGAAATTGGAAACAGGCAAGTGATCTGCAAGTCAGAAGTGCCGGCGTTCCCTGGGCCCAGGCGATTACCTGGATGGCTGTGGGAGTGGGCAGCGCACGCGCCAACAATCTCGCCCGAACTGCGGAAGCGCAAAAAGCGCTAGCCTCCCTCCGCGACGCCACCGCCAAGCAGAACAATCCATACTGGGCGAACCAGATCGAGGTGCAACGCCGGGAGGTGGAGGGCTGGCTCTCCTACGCGCAGGGAAACGAGCAAGCCGCCATTAGCAGCCTGCGTTCAGCCGCCGAACTGGAAGAAAGCATGGACAAGCATGCCGTCACGCCCGGGGCTGTGATTCCTGCTCGCGAAATGCTAGCCGAGATACTTTCGCTGGCAAAACATGCCCAGGAATCCGTGACGGAATACCAGGCCGTCTTGAAAGTCGCTCCGAACCGCTTCAACGCCCTCTCCGGCGCAGCACTCGCTGCAGATGCTGCTGGTCAGGCGGAGCTGGCGAATCAATTTCTGCGCAAACTGACCGATGTGGCAATCGGTGAGGAGCGCCCGGAACTAGTCGCCGCCAGGAAAAGATTGGGGCTACTGGCGCCCTCGCAATAGCGCGGCTGTCGCAGTCACGCACCGCTTAAGAATCGATTACAGAGAATGACACGCCTTTGACCCGGCCGTGACAACCGGGTCTGGGCTTTTGTCTAATCTAACGTAATTTCAAAGGGCAATTTGTGTCTGGCAGTGAGCCTTTGGAAATAAGACACAGACACTGGCCTGAAGTACGTTCACCAAAGTACCTCGGGGAGCAACCCAAACCCGGCCATTGCTATCGTATTCTGAAGAGCAACTTGGCTGGACCACTTGGGTTCTAAGATATAGATACCAGAGAGTCTCCAATGAAGAAGATTGTATTATCTGTGCTTAAGGTAGCCGCACTGGCGAGCTTCATCCTGGCGCTGTTCACTCTGCCCGTGTTTGCCGCGCTGGGCCGCGATGCCAGTTCTGTGCGCGACGACCAGGCGCACATGAAAGGAGCACTGCGGGTCGCGAATACGACAAATTCCTACACCGTCCACGAGATTCAAATGCCCAGCGGCACTGTGGTTCGCGAGTTCGTCTCGCCGGCGGGAAAAGTCTTTGGCGTGGCCTGGCAAGGTCCCTGGCTCCCTGACTTCCGCCAGATTCTGGGCGACTTCTTCGAACCCGCCATGTCGTCGAGAGACAACCGCCGAGGCCGCGGCCCGGTGACCGTTCGACAGTCCGGTCTGGTATTCCAGTCAGCCGGCCACATGCGCGCCTTTTTCGGTCGAGCCTACGTTCCGAGTATGGTGCCGCAAGGGGTTTCGCCGGACCTCATTCAGTAGCAAGTTGGTGGAAGAGGTGACTCGTATCAGGGCACCGCTTTAGCGATGCCATAGTGGACGAGAATTTTTGGTGGCTTCAGCCGCCGTGCAGCTGGAATTGAATTCTTTGCAAAGTGCCACGAGAAAATACATCTGGAGGCAGCGTGCGCAAGTCTTTGACTGTTGTCCTGTTTAGTGCGTTGAGTCTGACATTTGGTTGCGGCGGAAACAGCGGCGGATCTGCCCCGCCACCACCTCCAGCTGCCAGCGGCTGCACCAGCGGCACCAACAACACAATGACTACCTCGCTGACGCCGATCAGCGGACAGAATGTGGCGTCGGTGGTCATCGATGGCGGGTTGCCCAACATTCCTTATGTGAACGGGATTTTCACGACAGTAACAGTTTGCCAGCCCGGCTCAACCACCTCGTGTCAGACAATTGATCACGTACTGGTCGATACCGGCTCGTTCGGGCTACGTTTGTTGGCAGCAGGCACCTCTGGCGGCAAATTAAGTTTGGCTCTACCCGCTGAGACCGATGGTCCTGGAAGTCCAGTTGCGGAATGTGCGCAGTTTTCCGACGGAATCACCTGGGGTGCAGTTCGCCTGGCGGACGTTCGCATCGGAGGCTCCACGGCAAATAATATGTCGGGAGAACTGGCCGCGAATATCCCGGTTCAGGTCATCGGCGATACTACTGTGCCGACGGTGCCGGCCGGGTGCACGCAATTCGGAACCCCAGAGGATGACGTCAACAAGCTGCTGACCAACGGTATTTTGGGCGTTGGCGAATTTCCGCAGGACTGCGGTCCGGGCTGCACGACGAGCACCACCCCGGGACTCTACTATCACTGTCCGGGAGGAACTTGCACTCAAGCCTTAATGCCTTTGCAGCTGCAAGTGCTGAACCCCGTGGCAGCTTTTTCTCCGGAAACCAACGGCGTTGCCGATAACAACGGCGTCGCCTTGCAATTGCCTCAGATCGCGCCCACCGGCGCGATGACGGTGAATGGATTCCTGATTTTTGGAATCGGAACGCAATCTAACAATGGCTTAGGTAGCGCGCACGTCTTTGCCGCCGATCCCAACAACGGCAATTTCAGTACCGTATTTGCCGGTCAAACTTTGTCGAACAGCTTTCTCGATAGCGGCTCGAACGGTTTCTTTTTTAATGATTCGTCGATTTCGAAATGTACCACCGGCAGCGTCGACTTTTTCTGCACCGGCGGCTCGAATCTAACCTGCACGGCAACCAATCAGAGCGCGCCGAATACGCCCGCGACTTCCGGAAACGTAACGTTTGGCGTGAACGATGCCAATGCCCTGATCTCAACCAACAATAACGCGTTCAACAACCTGGCGGGTCCGAATCCGCCGCCGCCAAACCCCGGCGGCGGCACGCCTCCGCCCAGCGGCTTCGATTGGGGACTTCCCTTCTTCTTCGGGAAGACTGTGTTCACGGGCATGGAGAACCTAAACATCACGCCGCCGCCCAACGTTCCCCAAGGACCATTTTTCGCTTACTAGGACGATCAAAGGCGAGGCGCCAAGAAGAGGCAGATAGATGGGTACGTCTGGCGGCGAACAGAAGTGCGGGTCGCGTGAATACGCCGCTGCGCGCGAGCCAGAAATCGCGTGAAACCCAAAAAGCCGCCCCCACCAAAGTGCTACAGGCTATTCTGTATTGCTAGGCTGGTGAACCACCTAGTAAGGTCTCGCCTATGAACCCCAAGCGCAGCCGTGAAGTCGAAGAAACCGGCCTGACTATCGATGAAGTTCGCGTCGTAAGCGATTTGCGAATCATGCACTCCAAAGTGGACGAGCTTTATCAGATCGTCAGTGCGCTCAAACAGCGGCACGATGAACAGGCAATCGTTAAGTACGCCGACCAGCCGGTGCTGACGAATGACATTCAGAAAGTCGATCAGATTTATCTGTGGTTTGTAGCGCTTAAGGAAGAAGCGATCGCGCAGCGCGGATGATTTCATCACTACTCGGATTGGTATATAATCAGCGCCCTTGAATCTTTAGTTTTCGACTTTTTCCGGCAATGGAATCTCAGGAGCACCGCTCTCTTCTGTTTGTCGATGATGAGCCGAACATTCGGGCTACGCTGCCGCTGATCCTCGCTCAACACCGGTTTGACGTGCGCGCGGCGGCGAATCTTCACCAGGCCTTG
Organism: Terriglobales bacterium; assembly: GCA_035691825.1. Lineage (GTDB taxonomy): Bacteria > Acidobacteriota > Terriglobia > Terriglobales > Acidobacteriaceae > Gp1-AA122. The sequence goes on from DASSIO010000091.1 coordinate 26,121, forward strand.
GAAGCCATTCATGGTAGCCGTTTT
>DASSIO010000092.1:0-4903 GCA_035691825.1 Terriglobales bacterium
CAGGAACGGGGCAGGCAGGATGACCTTCCTTCCTGGGATGGTCAGATGCGAGATACCAAGGTAAGGGGCTGGTGACCAGGTGCGGGCATGTTGACTGCGAGGGGGCGGGCCCGCCAAGGCAGGCAACTGAAGGGGGGTAGGCGGTTCGTAAGTGTGGCAAGTAAAGGACTTGCGGGAGCTTGTTTTTGGATGTGTGGCAAACAAAGGAGTTACGAGCCATTTTTTCGGATCTGTGGCAAATAAACAAGTTAGCGGCGCGTGACGACCCGCACAAAGGAAGGCCGGCAGCGAACTGCAGGGCGAGCAGAGGCAGCGAACAAACACGGGGAAGGATAGCATGGGCGGTACCAGTTCGTCAAGTATTTGTTGGTGGACGGTAGAAAATGGAGGTTGAACGGTAGCGGAGAAGGGTTGAACGGTTCTGGGGAAACCTGCCGAGGGGCCCTTCGGCTCGCTATGCTCGCTCAGGATGATTTCTCCGGTGTTGGGAGTCCACAAACCGGACCTCACTGGATAATCAGTCAGAAATTGGAGGCTGGACTAAGAAGAAAGCAAGGACGCGGGGAGGTCGCGCGAAGAACCGCTCAAGATCAGCAGAGTGGGGCGTACGGAGAGAAGGGGAACCGATAAAGTCAAAAGCCCCGCCTGCCGCAGCAGGCAGGCAAACCCGGGCGTGATGGGGCACCTGTGATCTTTCAAGACGTTGTTCCTGTTGGTGCGGTGCTTTCTCTGGGGAGCATCCCCGGAAATCTCAGGCTGCAAATCTCTACGCTCTGAACGGCAACTTTAAGTTCTTTCTTACAAGAGCCTTTTCTTTGTCTTCCCAAAATCCAATCGTGTTTCAGAGATCGGCTTGTATTCCGCTTCGTAGCTAGGCCTTTTCGCAAAAAGGAACAACGTCTTGACCATCTACAGGCACCCCCACCTGATGAACTCACGACGTCCGGGCCACCCGTCCAGTGCAGGGATTGGCCAGACCGTCCGATTCTTGGCTGTCTGGTGCATAGACACTCTGCCAGCGCCGTGTGCACCGCACCATTCCGGTATAGTCAAAAGCATGAATGCTTCGAACAGCTCCACGCAGCCGCGCTTCTCTCGCGGGATGATGGTGGTAGGCGTCTTTCTTTTCTTTGGAGCCGCCATGGTCGGCCTCGCCGGAACAACACTGCTCTGGCGAGACACGTTTCTCGACCGAGCGTGGGCGTTGAATCCGCGCGCGTACCGGGAGCTTGCGCCGCTCAGCAGCATAGTCGGTGCTTTGTTCCTGCTGCTGAGTGCGGCGCTTTTCGCCGCGGGCCTCGGCTGGTTCCGACGCCGCCTGCGGGGATGGTGGCTCGCGGTCGGCCTCACTGCCACTCAAGTGTTGGGAACTGCGTCAATCTCGTGCTCGGCCGTATCGCAGAAGGCGCTACTGGTTTGGCTATTGCTGGCGCCCTCCTTGGCTATCTTCTGCGCCCCCGCGTGAAAATTGTCTTCCGTACCACGATCCACGAAGGACCCGGGAGCGATCGTTCTTAGAGCGCTTTAGGGCGTAAGATCCAACGTAGGACCAGCGGCGTGAGCAGCGTTGTCACCATGACGAGCAGAATAACGGCGGAAAACAGCCCGTCATCCACAACGCCGATGCTTTTGCCGATTCCGGCGAAGATCAAACCGACTTCGCCGCGCGGCATCATCCCGAATCCCACGGCTAGGCGATTCATTCGTTTCGGACATCCCAACCCGCTCACAACCTTCCCGACAATCGCCACTGCGGTCAGCGCCGCTCCAGCAATCAGCACATCCTTGCTCGCGAGAGCCTCGAGCTTCACCTGAATCCCCATCCACACGAAGAAGAGCGGCACGATCAGCGACTCCACCGGCGACAGCAATTCCCGCAGCGACAGGCCCTCCAGTTCTTTGTCAAAGATATCGTTCAGAATCACCCCCGCAGCAAACGCTCCTACTATGGCGGCAAGCCCCGCTCCGCTTGCGAGCCAAGCCAGAAAAAAAGCGAAGATCCAGCCCGCCAGCAGCTTTACATTGTGAATTCCCGCTCCTGCGAGCCTTCGCGCCACCCACGGAGTGATCCAGATTCCGATCGACAGCGAGCCCCCAAGGAACAACGCCGCCTTCGCCGTGGTCCAGCCGATACTCCACACGCTGACGGTACCCGTAAGTGCCAGCGCGCTGACCACCGCGAGGACAATCAGACTCAGCACGTCGTCGAGGACTGCTGCGCCCAGAATCACGCGTGCCTCATCCGTTGTGTCCCGCCGCAAATCGCGCAGCACGCGTGCCGTGATTCCCACGCTGGTGGCGGTGAGAATACCGCCGATGAAAAGATCGCGCGCGAGTGCTGAATCTGGGTGCAAAAGTCTCATCGTGCCCAGCCCGAGAGCCATCGGCGCCAGCACTCCAATCACTGCCACGAAAAAAGCGGTTTGTCCCACGCGCTTCATTTCGCGAATATTTGTTTCAAGGCCGACCAGGAACAGCAGCACAAGGATGGCGATGCGGGAGAGCAAGTCCACAAACGAGTACACCGCCACGTAGTCCAGGCCATTCGTTCCCGCCAGAATCGAGGAAATCCGCTCAGCGTGCGATCCTGCGGGCAGTAGCCGCAAAGCAGCTTCAGAAAGGCTCACGTTGGACGACAGAGCCAGATCCGCGATCCTCCGAAGCGTGTCGCCTTCGCGCAACACGGTGATTCCGGGATTTCCGAGCGCATACGCCAGGTTCCCGATCAGGAGGCCCACCATCAATTCACCCAGCACGGGCGGCTGTTTGACCATGGTCATCAAGCGTCCACCGAGAACCGCCGCCACCGTCAAAAGGACCAAAGCCAGCAGGACCGGCACCACCGGATCTGCGTGAGAACCGGATGCTTCACCCACCAAAAAAGGAATCGCTTGCACCATAACAACCATCCCGCTTGGAAGTGGATGTCTCAATAGACCTGCGCAAATCATAGATAAGCTACGCGAATCGCAGACGAGGCACTAGTAGAAACGGTGAAGCCAATATTTGTCCTCACGAGTAGCCGCTTGCCTTCGGCGCAGAAGGCAAGTCGTGTGCGTTTAGCAATCGTGAACCGCCACATGTTGTTCGAGCGCCAGCCGCGCTTGTTCGGACCTGACGCGGGCTTCATTCGCAGCGCGGTCGAGCCTAAGGTGTTCCTCCCTTGGTGACGTACCCATTTTCTTTCGGAGTTCGGTTGACAGGCTCCGAAATTTTACTTGTAGTTGTGTCGCACTCGGCTGGCGGGTGGCAGCTCCTTAACGATTCGCTAGCCTGGGTCCGCTCTTGGTGGCCCTGGATAAAGACCGAAGGCGGACTGAACAAGCGTGGAGTATACCATTGCGATAAAACCCCTGAGTGAGAAAGGGGGTGCCGCACCTTTTGTGGTTTTTCAAAAGGTGCGCCATCCTTCTTTACATGAAACGCAAGTTGCAACGTCACTACGGCAGAAAAGATCTGCACTTCATCACGTTCAGTTGTTTTCAGAGGAGGTCTTTGCTGGAGTCGGCGCGCGCAAGAAACCTGTTCGTGAAGGTTCTTGGGCAAGTGCGAGAGCGTTATCCTTTCTTTCTCGTCGGATACGTGGTCATGCCGGAGCACGTGCACCTGCTCATCAGCGAGCCCGTGCAAGGCACCCCGTCGAAGGTTATACAGGTGCTCAAGCAGAGAGTCTCACGAGCTATGAGACAAAAAAGGAGGCGCACGTCAAGAACTCAACTCAGACTTCCTATCCTCGAGGAAGAAAGCGGACTTAAACGGTTCTGGCAGCGCCGGTTCTACGATTTCAATGTATGGAGCAAAGGAAAACTGAAAGAAAAGTTGAATTACATGCATGCGAATCCGGTGATGAGAAAGCTGGTGAGGCACCCAAAGAATTGGCCGTGGAGCAGCTGGAGTTTCTACGAGAAGGGAGAAGTGGGATTGATTCGGATTGATCCGGTGGGATAAGCGAAAAGAAAGAAGAACAGCGCACCTTTTGAAAACCACAAAAGGTGCGGCACCCCCCTCTAGATTCAACGGGTTAAGGGTTTGCGGCCCGCGTAAGTTCAGGATAAACAAGCCCCGCCACTACAAAAGCTTGGCGGCTTTGACGTCACTAGCGGCGGTGGGCGCTTCGCGGATCAGCACAGGGAAGCGCGGAAAAGCGAAGTTGCCGGACACATCGTCAATTACATTGACCTGGCAGAGGTAAAGGCCGGGCTTGAGCGCCTGAAGAGGCACATCCATCTGAAGGATGACGGCTTTGCGCTCCGGGGCGGCCACTTCGTTAACGACCAAAGGTTTGGATTCGTAGACTTTCACGCCGTTTTGCAGAAACTCGATGCTGGTTAAGACGCGGACGCTTTCGCGTGGGGCCTTCCCGGCTTGCTTGGCGGCTTCCGACTGTCCGTTGGCGGCCGGAGAAGCCACAGGCTGAGGGTTCTTGCCCTTGGCGGCTTCGTAGACCTCGTATTGCAAATAGAGATGCTGATCCGCGGTGAAGACATGGGTAATATTGGGAACGGTCTCCATCTGGTCGCGGATGAGCGGGTTTGGAGCTCCCTTTTTGTTCGTGGCGGGAGTGCGGAGGCTGCTGAGTACGACCGAGCTCATCTTGAGAGGCGCTTTGCGCAAGTCGGGGATTTGCACGTCCATCTCGAAGGCGCCCATCTTGCCGGTCTGGTTCTCACGAACGACGAATTTCAGATGGTAACTGCCCGGAGCGAGGACAAAACCGGTGTTGTACTGGACGTTTTTGCGGCGAACCTGACGGGTGGTGTCGACGGCCAGCTTGACGGTGTCGCGCAGACGGCCCACGGGGAGTTTCCCACCTTCCAGGACCTGGCCGATGATATCGATGGTGGCGTTGTCCTTGTCTTTTTCGGTGACGAAGGGAATCTGCGAGCCCGGCACAACGAGCGAG
>DASSIO010000093.1:0-3668 GCA_035691825.1 Terriglobales bacterium
GGAACAAACGAAAGTTTAGTTGAAAGATGCTACGGCGACCGATAATCGTTGCGAGCGTTTCGAACGCGCCTATAACCAATACGCCAAAACCACGTCAGACGGCAGCCAATCGCGGTCACGGATTCAGCATAATTTCAGGAGTGCGCTTGCATCTCAGAGCTCATTTCGAATTTGAGGGAGGCAAGACCAATGGATGGCTCGTGGGCTGAGGTGGACATCAGTGGCAGGTCAGAGGCCAGTCTCCAAAGTATCCTCACGGGGCAGCGTTAGAGTTCCTTCGAACTGTGGCGGCATTCGTGACCTCGACATACTTTCAAATGCTTATTCAGGAAACCGAAGAGACTGTTGTGGCACTTGAGCCTTCGAAGGACAGATATGCGGTCCTTATACGGAACTACGCCCCCAAACTCATTCAGGGATTGCTCGTCATTGCTTTGGCCATTTACTGCGTCGTCGCTGCTGGATCTGTGAATTTCTATTCAATGAAATTGGTTCCCAATCAGCTCGACAACATGATTCCCGAGGGAGCTTACACGTATGCGGCCATTCGGAGCGCTGAGACCGGCAGATTGTACTTCTCTTTTCGAGAGCCGCCCCACATCATGCAGTCGTATGGGCCACTCTTTTATGTATCCACGGCAGCAGTCGCACGCTTATCCCATTCGAATGTCACTCTGACCGTCCGGTATTTCCGTGCTGTGAGCTACTTGTGCTACCTGGCAAGCGGGCTGATGCTTTTTTGGATTTGCAAGAGACTTGGCTGTGCATCCTGGCTGTCTCTCCTCGCGACGCTGATGATGCTCGGGCAGCATGACTTTCTTGGTTGGAACGTCACCGTACGCCCCGACATGATGATGTTGCTGTTCATGATGATGAGTCTGTTTTTTGCAATCAATATGGACAAACGGCCTTGGTTGTACTGCCTCCTTTCAGGAACAGCAGCCGGCCTCGCTTTTCTCTTCAAACAGCCTGGCGCAGGCATTGCCGTCGCAATCGTGGTGGTCTTGCTTTTCTGGAAAGAGTACCGAAAGGCGTTCGTATTCTCGGCTGCTGCTGCATTGCCCGTAATACTGATGCTCCTTGGGCTAATCTGGCATAAGGAGCATTTCCTTGAAGAATTCACCTCTGTAAGCAAAGGTTACTGGTCGCTGGCCGGAGGCGCACGTTATGTTTGGAAGACAGCGTCGCAACTCGTCTATATTATCCCCGGCGCGATCGGCCTCTTGGGATTTGCGAGAGCCATGAAGATGGGTAAGTCCTGGCAGCTTGTAGCTTCTTTTGCGATGGTTAGCGGGCTCGTTGCGCTTTCCGGATTGCCGCAGGCAGGTTCAAATTCGCATTATTACCTTCCGACCCTTGCAGGCTGTGCCTTGCTTCTACCGACCGCTGTTCAGTCCTTCAGAACGTGGCGGTACTTGCCAGTTGTTTCTCTAATTGTCATTCCAGCTTTGGTCTCCGCTGCCTATTCCAATTTTTCTAGGGACAAGGGGTATTTTGATTATTTCCATGCCCCCGAGGGCGTGTCCTACGCGGCTCTTCGTCCTTTTCGCTTGATCTCTGACGTGTCCCTTCTGAGCATGAAAGGCCGCGACCCGGAATTGCTCGATGCTTTTGCGATCCATTCCCTTGAGCTTGCAGGACATTGGGACGCGGCTCCAGTTGTTGCAGAGATTCGGCAAGGCAAAATCAATTTAGTCGTTTTCATGCACCTCGAGCCATATATTACCTATGGCCCGCACGTTGAGTTACATAGGATAGTGGCGAATTGGCGCGGCGTTTCGGAATTCAGCCCGGCGATGGTGGATGCTTTGAATGAGAACTATGACGTGTTTTGCGCCAGTCCCCTTGCGGTTGTTCTTAAGCCTAAAAATCGATCCGTCGATATTTCCCCTGAGTTTTTCTCTCCCCTTTTTCGCTGGAACTGCAGCTCAGAGGCCGCCGGCAGTCCCCCGCGTCTCATGGTTGCGCCAGAGGCACGCTAGTAGCCAGTTTCAGCCGCCCACCGGCAGTTCGAAAGGCTATTCATAGCCACCTTCGAGAGGATTGCCGGATGAATCGAGGGGTCAGGCCAAAGTGACCGGGTTTTGACGGCGAAAAGCCTCCCGGGGCGCGAAGCGGATTTTCCAGGCTGCGGAAGCAAATTTGAAATTACGCATAAAGGTGTTTTTCGACTCGCCCTCTGGACGCTTTACCCACCGGGTGGGCACTTCCACCGCTTTATAACCCAAGCGAACCGGTTTCAGCAGAGCTTCCGCGCAGAATTCGTGGCGGCCGTATTCCCAATTTACACTGCGCAGCACTTCCGCCTTCATGAGCCGATAGCCAAACGTGATGTCGTGAATGCGAATGCCATACAAGGTGCGGAAAATCAGGTTGTAGCCGTAATTCAGGACGAGTTTGATGGGATCGTAGCCGGTAAAGCTGCCGCTTCGAAGCCAACGGCTGGCGCAAACGATGTCCGCGCCGGTTTCTTGGGCGGTCCTAGCCATAAGGGCTGCGTCGTCCGGATTGGTCTCGAGGTCGCTGGAAAGAATCAAGCCATGCGTGCCGGTTATATGGGGAATCAATTCCCGGTAGGCCCAGCCGATCCCCGGATTGTCAGACTGAATATAGGTTCGGACGAGGGGATCGGTTTGCGCCAATTTCCGGCAAAGTTCCAGGCAATCTTTGGTGGACTTCGGCGAGACGATAATCAGGAACTCCGTTAGCAAGGGACCCAGGCTGGCCTTCAGGCGATCCAGAGTGGCAACCAGCAAATCTGTCTCCGAATAGACGGCAACCAGAGCGCTAATCCTCATGCTTGGCTGAGTGCTCATGGCGATTTCACTTTGCTCCGAGAATTGTCCGGCAGGCGTTCAACCAAGAACGCATGTGAAAAGCCACTTGGTGGAAATACCCTCGCGCAGGGTCGCTCCAGAGCGAGCCTTGAAATCTCTCGACGGCGTCCTCCAGCAAATGGCTGAGCGACTGATAGGCATCCAGATAGGTTTTCCCTTCAAGCCTAACGCTACACAACCAGGGAAGAATGTCTTCCAGAAGAACGATGCACGCCCATTCACGTTTCGCATCCTTGATGTAATTGTGCGAATTGCGTTTGTGATCGACGAGCGGCGTGCCGAAACGCACTGCGCCGCCGAGGTGCTTTACGCAAGCCTGTGCGAAATACCCCGAAAAAATATCGCCATAGCGGTCGATGGTGGTGCCCGAAATCGGGTAACCCATCCGAATGAAATAATAGGAAGGGATAACGTCGCGACGCAGAGCGGTATTCTGTGTGTTGACTGGCGCCCATGAATTCTTGCCGAGCACCAAGGAGCGCCCGCCAAACTTCTTCACCTTCGGAGCCGAGACGAGCCAGGTGATAGCGTCTACATCCGGATCGATGAGCCACAGACCGGCGTTCACGTGCACTTCCGCGGTGTCCTTTTTGATTTGCCAGGCTTCGGATTTATGACGCGCGTAGTAGGGGAAACCACGAGGATATGGCTTGGCCGCAGTGGCCCAGTCAAGCATTTCGCAAATGTTCAAAAAGTTGGTCGCAGAGCTCGCGATTTCAAATTGGGAAGCTTTTGCCGTAACGATGGCGTGCTCCTGGAAGAAGTCGTGCGAGTCGATGCAGTAGTTATCGTCGTCGATGGAAAGCAAGAAATCCGTGGCGGATTCGAGCG
>DASSIO010000094.1:0-29888 GCA_035691825.1 Terriglobales bacterium
CACGGGGCGTTCCTGGAGCGGGTGATGTTCGCCAATCTGTTTTTGGTGGGCTTCAATATGATCCCAGCCTTCCCCATGGACGGCGGTCGGGTTCTCAGGGCGCTCCTCGCAAAGCGAATGGAATATGCAAGCGCCACGCGGATGGCGGCCAGCATTGGCCAGGGACTGGCGTTCGTATTCGGGTTTCTCGGTCTCTTCACGAATCCCTTCCTGGTATTCATCGCTTTCTTTGTCTGGATTGGCGCCGCGCAGGAGGCCGCCATGGCAGAGACGAAGTCCGTGCTGGGCTCGGTTATTGCAAGGGACGCGATGATACTCGAGTTTCGCACCTTGTCTCCGCGAGATGAACTATCACAGGCCGTGAAGCTGGTCCTGAACGGCTGGCAACAGGACTTTCCGGTGGTGGATGAAGGGCGCGTCATAGGCATGCTCCTTCGCGTTGACATGATCGCGACCTTAGCCACGGGCGAAGTCCACACCAGCGTGCAACACGCCATGCGTGAGGACTTTCCCGTTGCCTCGCCGGTGGAGTCCCTTCAGTCCGTCTTCACGCGCTTGCATGATACCCAAGTTGCGACCGTACCCATCGTAGAAAACGGCCGGCTGGTTGGGCTTGTCACGCTGGAAAACATGACGGAATACATGATGGTGCACGCGGCGTTGTCGGAAGCCAAGAAGAATGGAAATGGGTACATCAACGCTGACCTTCTGACTATTACCGGACGCGCGACGACCTAGATCATTGGTGGAGGCGGGGCCGACGATAACGTCGGCGCCTGCTTCATCGAATTCCAGAGAATACGCACGGGATATAAGAGCGGCGGTGATGTGGCTTCTCTCTTACTCGCTCGTAATGGATGGCCGGCCCGGCAAGACAAACTAGGAATTAAAGTGCAATGGAGGCAGCAACATACATGCCAGCAGTATCACTGTTTCCTTTCGCGGAGTACTGGTGGTTCTATGCCGCCTTCACGCTGTTTGTACTTGGCGTGTTGGCGCTGGACCTTGGCGTCTTCCACCGGCGCGCGCACGAGGTTTTGACGAGCGAGGCCCTTACGTGGAGTGCTGTTTGGACCGCAATGGCACTCTTATTCGCTGGCGTTCTGTACGGCTATTGCCTGTGGAAGTTCCCGCTTGATCCACGCCTGAGCGGCAACTCAGCCGCGCTCGACGGGAGTCTGGCATGGCAAACGAGTCTTGAGTTCCTGACTGGCTTTCTCATCGAGAAATCACTGGCCTTGGACAACATCTTTGTTTTCGTCGTGATCTTCCAATTCTTCGCTATCCCCGCGAAGTACCAGCACCGCATTCTGTTCTTCGGCATCTTGGGTGCTCTGCTGTTCCGCGTGATCTTTATCGCCCTTGGTGCGGTACTTCTGCAGTACAAGGCCGTCGTGATCTTCTTTGGCGTATTGCTGATTGCGACGGGCGCCAAGATCTTGTTCGCGCCTGCCAAGCCGCTCGATCCAGAGGCAAACCTTGTTATCCGTCTGTTGCGCAGGTTTGTTCCGGTCACATCGCAGGTCGACGACCAGCGATTCTTTCGCCGCGTTTCGGGAAGGTTACACGCGACGCCATTACTGGTGGCCCTCGCATTCATTGAGGTCTCCGACATCATATTTGCCGTTGACTCTGTGCCGGCCATCTTCGCAGTCAGCAGCGAGCCATTGATCGTATTTACTTCGAACGTTTTCGCAATCTTGGGGATGCGCGCACTCTACTTTCTTCTGGCCGGCGTAGCGCAAAAATTCCACCTGCTCAAGTACGCGCTGGGAACAATCCTGGTGTTCGTCGGCTTGAAGATGGCGTGGCTGAACGAGGTTTTGGGGGGGAAGTTCCCGATCAGTTGGTCCCTGGGTATCATTGCCTTCATCCTCGTCCTTTTCCTTCTTTTGTCACTAGCCGGTTCGTGGCGAGCGCATGCAACGGACGAGAATTCGTAAACCGCCCACGGCAGAAGCGCGCGGCTTCGCAAACGGCGGGGCGACATATCTTTTTAGAACACGCAAATGCGGATTCGATCCTTAAGCTCCGCACCGATCTTGTTTTTGGGAGTTCGAAGCGCAGCTTGCCAAAATCTGCGCTCATTAGAGCCATCGGAACGCAACTTATTGAAATAAGAAAACATCGGAGAAAGCTGTGGTGCCATCAGCCCAAGATGGCGGCCTTCCGGCACTGTTGCAAAACTTTAAGAGATCCTTATAACTTATTGAAAAGATGGTGGCCAGGGACGGAGTTGAACCGCCGACGCCAGCCTTTTCAGGGCTGCGCTCTACCACCTGAGCTACCTGGCCACGCGCTGTCTCAGGAGAGACGGCTCTGGAAAACAATCAGAACACGCGCGTCAATCGCATGTTCAGGAACAACTGGGAATCAGGAGCGTGTGGAACAGAAGAAATTATAGCAACGCCGCAGAAATCCCTCAACGCGGTGACCGCGGCGCTTGGGTTCTGGTGGAAACCGACTGTTATCGGTATCTACGTGGGTCATTGCATTCATCAGTCTAAACGGCACAACCAAGGCATTGGCTCGAGGTTTTCTTTACCAGAAGAGTGCTGCTCGCGGCTGGGCCATCCGGCATCGAAAGTCAGAAGGTGCCGCCCGCACTGGCTGGTGCGCCAAACCGCAACCCTTGCCAGGGTGGCCCTGCAGCCTCGCCATGACGCTAACGATCGGCTGACAAAAGTTCATTCGGCTGAGCGGACGCCTTCGTGCTGCCGCTTCAGTGGCTTGCCCCCGAAGCACTGCCGCTGCGTTGAAGCCAGGTTGCCAGGGCAGGCAGTTCACGCGACCTCAAGTCAATGCAGTTATTCATTCGTTCCAACGCCTGACGCAATGAACGTTCGGCGTCGGGCACAGGATGACTGGTGAAGAAGGTGCGGACATCATCGCGAAGACCGGGGTCACAGAAGGAACCAGTCGTCTCGACCAAACCGCCGGTGTTATAGCCGCCCATTATGCGGTTGATATCTTGCCAGTGCGACTGGACAAAGCTCCACGCCAGTTTTTCGCCGGCAGGATTCTCCATCACGGACGAGATCAAACCGAGACTATCCTGACTGCGGACGGCCGGCGTCAAGGCAAGGTCCAACGTCTTTCGGAGTAGCGCCGGCTCGCTGAAGTGGGCGAGCGTAAACAGGTAACGGTAGTACTGCTGCGGAATCTTTGTAGACTGCAGTTTTGCTTGGATTGCGTCGTACAGGGAGGCATCACCTTCCAGGGCTGCCAGCCTGAATACGGTGCCCTCGAGGGAGGGATCTACTGACCCGGGGGTTGCCAAGTCTTTGCGGGCAAGCTCGCGCGCGGTGGCAAGCACTTGAGGATCTCGACCTGTGTACCCGAGGGTATAGATCACATAAGCGCGAAGTTCCTTGTGATTATTGTCCTCGCCGGGGACGGGTTGCCATCCCACTTCCTTCAAGATGGGATTCAAGAGATTGCGGACAAAGTCCTGAAACTGAGTCCGGTCTGCATCACTCACTAAATATCGTCCCGCATACTCCAGTTGCCCATCCATCTGACTGATGACATCGCTGTTACGCTCCGACTGAAGAGCGTCGGCGAGCGTGAGAAAGTCACTGATCGGCTGCTGGCCGGCACGAACGGCAGCCCAGACGTCGCGCAGCAGAACGATGCGCTCCGCCGGGCTAAAGTTTTTCTCGGCATTATGTGTCATCTGCTGAAAGGTACCCGAATCGTATCCATTGCGGTAATAACCCTGGGCATTGGCATTGCCGAAAACCCAGCCGTTGCAGCCGGGTATGGTGAAGGTCTGTTCTCTGGCACTTAAGAGTTCTGGTTGGCCGGTCGACTCCACGTTTCCCTTCAGTAAAACGGGCACTTGCCACAGCTCGACCGTGCTCTTCTTTAACAAATCTTCGTCATAAAAGAAACGACGCTGGGAGAGAGTCACCCTGGTTTCGTTGCCCTTGCATTCTGAGCGGACGCTCACGACAGGGGCACCGGGCTGATCCACGAAAGTCGGCATAATTCGGTCCACGGGCTTATGGGAAGCTCTGGCCAAAGCATTCCAAAAATCGGTTCTGGTGGCGTTGCCGTAAGCGTGAGCTTGGAGGTACGCATTGACTCCCGCACGAAAAGTATCCGGCGTGAGATACGACTCCAGCATGCGCAAAACCGCAGCTGTCTTTCCGTAGGCAATACCGTCAAAGAGTTCCTGGATCTGTGCGGGCGTGTCAGCAGGCTGATGGATTGGGCGGGTATTCTGGAGAGAGTCTACGTTCAGAGCATCGCCCGTGTCCGAAACATCGGAGAGGTCGAGCCGCCATTCGGGTTTCCATGCCTCGACAGGCTTGCTCTCCATCCAGGTTGCGAAACCTTCGTTGAGCCAGATGTCGTCCCACCATTCCATAGTCACGAGATCGCCGAACCACTGGTGGGCCATTTCGTGAGTAATGACAGTGGCAATCCCCTTCTTAGCCGACGTGGGAGCCTTGTTCTCGTCGACCAGAAGCGCCACATCCCGGAAGGTGATTGCGGCGGTATTCTCCATCGCGCCGGCAGCAAAATCGGGTAGTCCGATGAGATCGAGCTTTTTGAATGGATACTTCATACCGAAGTACTGGTCGTAGTACTTCATGCACTGCTCGGCAGCCTCGAGTGCAAAACGACCCATCTCTTTCTTGCCCGGAGTCGCCCAAACGCGGATGGGAATTCCGTCGGCAGCTCCTTCAATGTATTCGAAATCACCGACCGCGAGAGCGACCAGGTAGGTGGACATTTTCGGTGTAGTTGCAAACTTGACCGTGTGCTTCCCTTCCTGCGGTCCCGGAGTATCGGACAGCACGGGGCCGTTTGAAATTGCGAGGTCGCCTTTGTCGATCACAGTCGTGATATCGAAAGTGGCTTTGTAGGCCGGCTCATCGAAAGAGGGGAAAGCGCGCCGAGCGTCCGTCGCCTCGAATTGCGTAACTGCGTATTTACGGCCATTTGCCTTACTGAGATAAAAACCACGCAGCTGGTCGTTGAGGATTCCGCCGTAGCGGATATGAATCGTTGCCGGGCCGACTGGGAGTTGCTTCGCGACTGCGAGCGTGGCCATCTGCTTTTCTTTGTCGAGGATTACGCTTGCAGTTTGCGTTGAAGAGCCGCTTGAGATCGTGGTCTCATGGAACTCAACGTCGAGGGCGTTCAGAGTGATGGTGGACGTCGGCTGTAGGATTCGGATATGGATAGTTTCATCGCCGGCGAAATTGTCTTTGTTGAAATCAGGAGCAAGAGTCAGCTGGTAGTTGTCAGGAGCGGCGACCTTGGGCAGGCGCTGGGCGGTGGCGACCGTGGCGATTGCGATCACGATAATTGCAACAATGCTGCGTCTCTTCATTGTGTTTGATCCCTTTATTTGATACAGCCTAGCCCTGGGGGCGTCGAATAATGCCGTTCAAGACGGTTGCTGAGCACAGGTTGGACGCGAACCAGTACGGTATCTCCCGGTAATCGCGCACATTAAAAATTGCCAAATCGGCGTCCTTGCCGGCCTCAACGCTTCCCTTCCGGTCGGCGATCCGGAGCGAGTGAGCGCCGTTGATGGTTGCCGCCGATATTGCTTCTGCCGGAGACATCTTCATATGCGTACAAGCGAGTGAAAGCACAAAGGGCATGCTGGCAGTCGGCGAGCTGCCGGGGTTGTAATCCGTAGCCAAAGCTACAGGGACGCCGGCATCGATCAGCTTGCGGGCCGGTGGGTACTTGTCCAGACCCAAAAAATAGTTCGCGCCGGGAACCAGCGTCGCGACTGTATCGGTCTTGCTTAAGAACGCGACGTCCGCATCCGAAACATGATCGAGATGATCCACAGATGCAGGGCTGTACCTGAGGAGCGGTTCCAGATCGCACTGGCTCAACTGGCACACATGAATCCGCGTATCAAGCGAGTGTGTTTGCGCCGCATGCAAGATCATTGCCGTCTCTTCGACCGTGAATGCCCCACGCTCAGTAAATACGTCAACAAAGCGCGCCAGGTTCCGCTTGGCTATGACCGGGAGCATCTTTGTACAGACGGCCTCAACATATTTTTGTGAGCGGCCATGAAACTCGGGGGGAACAACATGGGCACCCAAGAATGTTGGCACGACGGTTCCAGGCCAGTTTGAGGCGGCATCGGCAATGGCTTCCAACGACTTCAGCTCCGCCTCAAGTGTCAGGCCATAGCCAGATTTCGCTTCCACGGTGGTTGTTCCCTGCTCTGCCATGCGGTTTAATGCGGCGAGCACCTGGGCGGCAAGCTGAGCCTTGCTGGCCTTACGCACGCCATCGAGACTCGAACGAATGCCGCCGCCAGCGTCGGAAATTTGCTCGTATGTCGCTCCTGAAATCCTCTTCTCGAAATCAATGAGCCGTGGAGAGGCAAAAACCGGGTGAGTGTGGGCATCAACAAAACCCGGAAGGACGACCTTACCGGAACAATCAATCTCGATTACGTTTTTGCGATTCTTAAGGAGCCAGGGGTCGCGCAGCGCCTCCTTCGTAGTGCCGACCGAGACGATCTTCCCGCCAACGATCAGGACAGCTCCATTTTGGATGATGCCAAGTTCTTTGAGTTCCGAGGCGCGACGAGGACCGCGGGAAGACGAGCGGAGTGTAAGCACCTGCGCGGCGTTCACCAGGAGGAGAGCTTGCAGGTCACGCATCGCCACCCCGGCGGAACAACATCCACCACGGAGGCACAGAGACACAGAGGAACCAGGAACTCATACAAGTCGGCTGAAACTGCTGTGCCGCAGGATTGCGAGATTGAAATTAATCAGTAGACCCACGCGCTTCTTCGCTAGCTTCCAATACGTCATCAACTGCCCAAATGAATGCTCGGGATTCGTTCTACCGTCTTGAGCTCGACGACGAGCTCATCGGAGACGATTAAATGCCGACGAAGTCCCAAACTCTTCGTGTCTCCACGGCTCCGTCGCAGGTTGTTCATAACGGTGTTGCAGGCTATGACATAGGTATGCGCACGCCTGCCTTGCGTGCAAACTGCTTTGCCTCTTCGTAGCCGGCATCCACATGCCGAACGATGCCCATACCGGGATCTGTGGTGAGAACGCGCTCGATACGCTTCGCCATCATATCGGTGCCATCCGCAACTATGACTTGGCCCGCATGCAACGAATAACCGATTCCCACACCGCCGCCATTATGAATCGATACCCACGAGGCTCCGGCGGCGGTATTCAGCATTGCGTTCAGAAGCGGCCAGTCCGCCACTGCATCACTGCCGTCCTTCATGGATTCAGTCTCGCGAAAGGGCGATGCCACAGAGCCGCAATCCAGGTGATCGCGCCCAATGACAATGGGCGCTTTGATCTTGCCCTTTTTCACCAACTCATTCATGGCAAGGCCGAATTGTGCGCGTTCGCCGTAACCGAGCCAGCAAATGCGCGCGGGGAGTCCCTGAAATTTAATGCGCTTACGAGCCAGATCAATCCAGCGCTTCAAAATGCGGTTCTCCGGGAAGAGCTGCAGAACGAGATCATCGGTAGCGTGAATGTCAGAAGGCTCTCCGGATAGAGCTACCCAGCGGAATGGCCCGCGGCCTTCACAAAATAATGGCCGGATGTACGCAGGCACAAAGCCCGGAAAGTCGTAGGCGTTCTTCACTCCTCGGTGAAAAGCGAAGGTACGAATGTTGTTGCCGTAATCAAAAGTTACGGAGCCCATTTTTTGCAGGCTGAGCATTCCTTCGACGTGCCGCGCGATAGCGTCGAGTGACTTCTCCTCGTACGCGCGGGGATCACGTTTCCGCAGCTCACGCGCCTCTTCCAGGGTCATGCGGTTGGGCACGTATCCATTCAGTGGATCATGTGCGGAGGTCTGGTCGGTCAAGATGTCGGGGACCACTCCGCGGTGGGCTAATTCGGGAATGATGTCGGCACAGTTCCCCACCAGCCCGACGGAGACGTTTTCCTTCCTCCGCACAGCGTTTTTGAGGATGCGAAGCGCCTCGTCAAGCGTGTTGACCATGAAATCGCAGTAGCCGGTCTTCAGGCGCTTCTTGATGCGCTCAGGATCGACGTCAATGCCAAGAAACGCGGCACCGGTCATGGTTGCGGCCAGAGGCTGCGCACCTCCCATGCCCCCCATGCCGCCGGAGACGATCAGCTTGCCCTCAAGCTCGCCGCCAAAATGCTTTTCACCGGCGGCAGAAAAGGTCTCAAAGGTTCCCTCGACGAGTCCCTGCGAGCCGATGTAGATCCAGGATCCGGCGGTCATTTGGCCGTACATCATCAGTCCAGCGCGCTCCAACTCATTGAACTTCTCCCAGTTCGACCAGTGCCCTACCAAGTTGGAGTTCGCAATCAAGACACGCGGCGCATAGTCATGAGTTTTGAAGATGCCGACTGGCTTGCCTGATTGCACCAGCAGGGTCTCATCGCTCTCCAGCGATTTCAGCGAGGCCACGATTGCGTGGTAACACTCCCAACTGCGGGCGGCCTTTCCCGTGCCTCCATAGACAACGAGATCCTGCGGACGCTCGCCAACCTCTTCGTCGAGGTTGTTCATGAGCATGCGCATGGCAGCTTCCTGCGGCCAGCCTTTGCAGGACAGGCTCGTGCCGCGGGGCGCGCGAATGGAAGAAACTGGCGAGCTAATCTCAGTGTCTACAGGCATGAATCAATGGTAGTGCTTGGGTCGGACTTAGGGAAGCTCTGATTAAGTACCTCAGGGGCTGAAGAGACTGTGTCGCAATTTCTGTGCCGTCCCGTTCGGGACTCCTCTCATCCCACGTTTGTTACCCGGCACTCACGTGCCGCGCTATTCTCTGCCGCCGCGGTGCGGCTGAAGCCGTGGTTGGTACCACTTTCTTTCTTAGCCGCGAGTTGTGACACAGAGCCGTCCCTTTCAAAACGGCACTTAATCAGAGCCTCCTTAGGCAATTGGTGGAGCCGGATTCCGGGGAATGCAATTAAACGATGAGGACGCGTGTCGGAGTCACCAAGTGCTGTAAGCGGTGCCGTCGCTCCCAACCAGGTTCGAGCCGCTGTGCACATCGGAAATGCCGGGCTCGGTGACACTGGGATCGAGAGTCACATCTTCCTGCACAGCCTGCCAACTGTCGTTGCGTCCAGTAAAGGGATCTTTCGGTATAACCTTCAGGTAACCGGCGGACACTAAGTCATCGAGAGACTGGGGCGCTTTCTGCTTGTCCAACGTGTACTGATCGATGACCTGACGCATAGTAAACAGATCCTGCTTCAGCACTGACTCCTTTGCCCGCTGAAGCGACTGGTTGTACATCGGAACGGCGATCGAGACGAGGATCAGCAGCAAGCTGATCACGATCATCAATTCGATGAGGGTGAAGCCGGAGCACCGCCGAAATCTGCCTTTTGTCACCATTCTTTATATCTGGTCCCGTCCAAAGCGGTGCCATCCGACTTGGTGTAGACGTCGAATACGTTCTGTCCGCCCCAGGAATCTGAATCGGGATCGTCCTGCATGGAACGCAGACCCCAATCTTTGTTGCCGGTCATGGGATCGGTGGGAACGCGGCGGAGGAAGCGGACCTTCTTGCCACCTACATCGACGCCGTTGACCAGAGTATCCAGATCGGGGGGATAGTTCTCGCTGCCTACTTTGGTTTGAAAGGCGCCGCGGTCGGCAGCATCCTTGTAGCGGTCGATAGCATCGCGCATCTGCCAGAGGTCAAAGCGCAGCTCGCGCTCTTTTTCCCGCTTGATGGTGAGCCGGGCCAAAGGCAGCGCCATCCCAGCCAGAATGGCGAGAATTGCGGTGGCCACGATTAGCTCGACGAGCGTGAAGCCAGAGGCGGAAGCTGGGCGTACCATGGCCCGATTCTGACCACGTGCATGGGATGCCAACAACATAGGGACTCGATAATTCTACTGAACGTTGACTGCGGCCTGCGTACCCGAAACTGGGATCGGTTGCATGCCTCCGTCGCGCGCTCCACCTTTAGTGATCGATAGCGAGGCCTGCCCGGGAGATTTCGCCATCATCGTAAGAGTGACAATCGAACCCTGTCCGGAGATTCCGGCGGCGCCCGGAGGACGTGTCGCCGTAACCTGCAGCGTACCAGTGCTGGCATCATCACGATGGACCAGCGCCACCGCTTGTCCGTCCTGCGAGAGGAAGCCGCCATTGGAAATATTGACTACCTGAAGCTTACTGGGATCGTAGTTGATCTGAACCGGCACAGAGTACACGTTCTGGGCACCGGAGAGCATCACGTTTACGGCAAAAGTGGAACCGGCTTTCACGTTTACCGCAGGCGGATCGAACCCAAAGCTGGCATTTGCCGGCGCGGGATTCGCACTTTGCGGCTGCTGCGCCGGAGGATTCGCTGGGGCTGGTTGTGCAGGAGCGGGTTGTTGTGGATTTACAGGTGCTCCGACACCAGCCGGTTGATTGGACAAGCCCTGTCCGGATTTCACCGGAATCTGACTTACCGATCGCAGCTCAATGGCATTGGCGGTACCAACATCAATCGCACGATCGTTCAGGTCGCTGAGTTCCTGGCCGCGAACGATGTGGGGGATCAGAACGAAAACGATTTCGTTTTCAGAATGGCTCGTGTTGGTCTGCGAGAACAGATATTTCAGCAAGGGTATCTGTCCTAAGCCAGGGATACCGCTTACGCTTCTGACCGACTGATCCTCGAGAATGCCGCCGAGGATGTTGACTTCCCCTTCTTTGAGGCGAATCTCGTGCTCGATCTTTCGCTGGCCGATAACCGGCTGACTGATACCACCAATATTGGATTGACTCACGACCGACGAGATATCCATGGCTACTTTCAGCGTGACCTCGCGCGCGGCGTGGACGTGAGGCGTAATGTCGATGTTCACACCGACATCAAGATATTGAAATTGCGTATTGACCAGCGGGTTGATGCCTACGCCGCCGATACCAGGCTGGAATGATCCGGTGGCGACGGGAACGCGCTCACCGATTTTCAGTGAGGCTTTTTGCCCGTCAATGGCCCGAATCTGCGGGTTCTGAATGAGCTTGGTATTACTGTCGCTAAAGAGCAGCGTGGCCGTAGCCTGCGGAATCGTCACTTGGAAATCGGTGGCGTTCAGATTCCCGAGAGCATTTAGATTAATGCTGTTGCTACTGCCGCTGGTGGTGTTCTGCGTCGTAGTCTGACCCGTCTGGTTTTGTCCGCCGGTGGTCGTCGTAGTCGTTGGGTTGATGTTCGGCTGTAGGGCGACGGTCGCGCTGGTCGGCGGATTAATGCCGTAGGTATGCGCGCGATCGCGGCTCACCTGCATAATGGCGACATCGACGATGACTTCAGGCTTTGACTTGTCCAAGTCGCCAATTAGCTTCTGGGCTAACGCGATCTGATCGGGCGTTCCCCGTACGACAATTGCGTTTTGGCTGGGCAACTGCTGGATGCGCGCGATCTCCAGAATCTGCCGCATCGCGTTCACCATGTCTTGCAATTCTTGCGGAGTCGAGACGTTAGAAAGATAGAAAGTTTTGATAACGCTCTGCTCGATCTCTTTCCGCTTGGCCGGGGTGTCAGAGGCAACAAAGATGGTATTGGGTGTTACCGGGCGCCAGAATGTTTTGGACTGCAGCGCGATGATCTCCAGGGCTTCGTTAAGGGTCACTCCATTTAGTTCGATGCGGATCCGCCGGGAAGTGTAGTCGGGATCAAACAGGACATTGATGCCCGCCAGCTTGCCGACAGTCTCGTAGATCACCTTGGTGTCTTCCGTGAGCTTCAGAGTGATTGGGACATTGGAGATGGGGGCCAACTCAACCGGACCGCCGGCTGACTGGAGCATCTTCTCCAATTGGCTTGGCGGACGGGCAGCACCTTGGGGTTGTTGGCCGGAAGCATCGTCGATCATCTTCTGAGTGCGGCGGATTTCCTGTTGAGCTATGAAGCTGGACGGGTCGGTCTCGGCGGCTTTCTTGAATTCGGCCAAGGCTTCTTCCAGCTTGCCGGCATCACGCAGCAGTTGCCCCTTGTGAACCATCGAGGCGGCAGCCAGGAAACGCAAACGTTCGTAGGCAGCGCGATAGGTCAGGTCTTTGGGTTTGAGATCGTAAGCTTGCTTGTATAAGTCGTAGGCGGCCTCGTAGTTCTGCCTCGCTTCGGCGTCTTTCCCCTGGTTGAACAAGGATTTGGCCTTATCGGCAACAGCAGGCAGGCTGACAATGAGGACGAGAAAAGCTGTTACTGCCGCCGGACGGATTAGACGTCTCATTTTCAATTCCTCGCAGGGCAGTCTGGTTCAGGGCGGCCAGTGACCTGAGCACCGCAAAATTCAGTCCTGCTGACTAGGATTACTGGCGATTATAGCATCGGGTATTCACAGCCAAAGTTGCTGTTGCTGAGGTATTTACACTCTTTGGTCGTAGCCCCGACGGTCATCCTGGGACTGGCTGCCAGCGGTGCTCGACGGCTGCTCCTTCCCTGCGATAAGTTTATGCATACATATGGCTCGACAGTCGGCTCATCAGACTCGCCCCAACTCGGTGAAAAATCCGCGCCGCGACCCAACAGCGGCCGGCCAGAGAGATGCTGCCGTTAATAGGATCGCTTCCCATAACTATTTCTTGCTGGAAAAATTTGAAACTGGCGTGGTTTTGACTGGGACCGAGGTGAAGTCTGTCCGCGCTGGCCGAGTCAACCTGAAAGACGCGTACGGGCTAATCAAAGATGGGGAGCTCTGGTTGCTGAACTGTCACATTGGACTGTACGAGCACGGAAACATCTTTAATCATGCGCCGCTACGAACCCGAAAACTACTTGTCCATAAAGAAGAATTGCGCAAACTGATCGGCAAGACGCAGCAACGCGGGCTCACCCTGATTCCTACACGCATGTACTTTAAAAATGGCCGAGTCAAGGTAGAGCTGGCCCTTGCGAAGGGAAAACAGCTCTGGGACAAGCGGGAAACCGAGCGCAGAAGGACAGCCGATCGTGAGGCCCGCGAGGCCATTGCCAAAGGGCGAAAAGGTTGAGCACTAACAACAAGGGGTATCGACAATCGAACGCACTGCCCAACCCAGGCGGAAATCTCGTCCAGGCGGTAAGTTAATGGGCGGTACCCCGTCTGGTAACGAGATAAACGGCGAAGCTGCCCAGCCAGTGGCCGCCTTCGTAGTGCTCGCCAGTGACTGCCGATAGACCGGCACGACGATGGGCATCGGCGGCGCCGCGGATATTGGGCAGGCGTTTATCGGCCGGGGGCAGTCCGGAGGCAATTCCCTCCAGCATCCAGGCGCGACTCAGATTCAGGCCATCCAAGTGTGCAAGTTTCGGATCGCTGGGATCAGGAGAGACAACCGGAAGCAACCAGTTCGCAGCGCCCGTCGTGGAAATCTGGGGCAGGAAGCCGCGAAGCCAGCGCGCAAACTCTGCGGGTGGTAACACTCGCCGCATAACATCCGCTTCTGCCAGGCAAGGTGACAGAAAGTCTTCGCCCGAGGGTTCGTAGCTCAACGGGCAAGCCCTGTCGTTCAGAAAGAACTGCCGTGCCTTCGAGACAACGAGATCGGCAAAGCTCGAATCATTCGCGCCACGTGCATAGTCCAGCATCAGACCCATGGCAAACGCGGTCTGATCGTGTTCACCAATCCGCACCGGGTTGGCGAGCTTGGGCAGCCATGTTTTCAAACTCTCAAGCGCCGCCTGTTCCAACGGTTTGAGGTTAGTTGCCATTTCGCGCGCCTGCGGATCGTCCCATTCGTGCAGTTCTAACGCGAGTTGGAGGAGCCACGCCAGACCGTAAGGCCGCTCGAAGCTGGCGCGCCCTTCAGCGCGGAGATATGCCGCTTCCTGGGCAATGTGCTCGGCCGACAGGCTGTCTCGCAGAGCATCCCGCGCCGGCTGGGCAAAGAGAGCATCTGGGGAGGTGCGGACCAGGCGGGCCAGCAGCCAGTGCCCATGAACTGATGAATGCCAGTCGTAACAACCGAAGAATGCGGGGGTCAGCTTTCGAGGAGGAGCGACATCGGCATCGCTACGGAGGCTGTGGCTGATCTTATTGGGATACTCCTTATGAACACAGGCGAGCGCGAGCTTTGCAAACCGTGTGGCCGCCTGCGGATCAAAAGTGGGACTGGCGGCGTCTTGATTCGCGGCTGCGGCATCCATTGCGATAAGCAGGAGGATGAGCGGAAGGATGGTTTTCATCGCGCCGCCACTCTAGACGAAAAGCGGACTGAATGGAACCGGTACGAGGCCGGTTTGGTCAACAGCAAAGTCGCAGGTACCTGGATTGTCTATTGACCTCTAACCCCCAGGCAATACAGGATTGAACCGCGGTCCACTTTGCCATCATCCCACGCCAGCCGCTCAAGTCATGCGATCCCGCGTCGTGATGTTGGGTACAGCCGCCGTAAGCGCAACCGCTCTGCTGTAAAGCTGCGGATATGAATCTCTCGATCGAGATCACATTACCGGTGAAGCTCTCGCGCGAAGCGCAAAGCCGGATCGTTGAGATTCCAGCAAGTGAATATGAAGAGGTCGTGCACCGGGGCAAGGCTGTGTCATGGGGCCCGATTGCGATCTCTGCAAGCCTGAAACTACAAAAAGCGTCGGGTTACCGCGCCCGCACCACTCTGTTTATCTCCTGGCACCAAACCGTCTCTCGCGGTGAGGCGCGCGCGGCATTCCTGTCCTATCTTGATCACCGTGGCCTGCCAGAACAGTCCATTGATTTCTACGCGGCGCTGTTCGACAACGCTCTGGCGTTCGATGAGGCCGGAATTTTGGTATAGCGATTCTTTGTTATGAAGCATCGCACGGGAATTGGCGCGCAAAAATCCTCTTGACCTGTCTATAACTATAGGGCTGAAGCTGAGGTCAGTTCATGCTGAGCGTGACGCAAATTGCCCGGCGCAGTGGCCTTAGCAGGACCACAATCCTCTACTACGAGGCTTGCGGGTTGCTGAAACCCGCGCTGCGCACGGAAGCGCAATACCGCCTCTATGGAGACAAAGAGCTGCGAATTTTGGAGCAGATTCTTCTCTATCGCTCGGTGGGCATGAGCGTGAGAGATATCCGGCTCCTGCTCTCTTCTCCGGAGACGAAACCCGCACTCCTTTTGAAGCGCCGGTTGCGGGAACTGGATACAGAGATTCAGAAGTTGCGCGGCCATCAGCAGCTCATTTTGCGTCTATTGCGCGGCAAGAACACATTACGGAGGACAAAGACAATGACGAAAGAAAAGTGGATTTCGATTATGAAAGCTGCGGGTTTTTCCGAGTCGGATATGGGACGTTGGCATCAGGAATTTGAGCGCAGCGCCCCTGATGATCACCTGGAGTTTTTGCAGTACCTGCACATTCCGGCGCAGGAAATTCAGAAAATAAGGGAGTGGAGCAGGAAACCGGTTGCGGGAGAATGAAGCACAAAAGGTGCGGCGCAGATCCCTTGTGGCAAGGGATCTGCCCCAGCAGAGCGGTATGAAGGCTGGTGTCTCGCGCTGAAAGCGGCGGCGAGGGTCGTCGAACGAGCCCCCGTTTTTTGCCTCAGGGGCTGAAGCCCGAAGTCCTCTGAGGCTCCTGGGCGACCCGACTGAAGCCGTGCCCTGCCCAAAACCCCTCCTGCGGCTTTCTGTACAAGTTTCTTCGCGACGGTCGACTAAGGCTTCACTGCAATCCCCATCATTTCGAAGCGGCCGCTTAAGAGCAGGGCTCCCGAACCGAGAAACGCTCTGGCGGGCAATTCACGCGAAAAGCGCTGGACGTAAGCTCGATTGAATTTCTCCCAGAGCCCTACGTCGGGCGAAAAGACCTGAACCCACACGAGGTCATCCATTGACATTCCGGCTTGGTGGAGGACGGCGTCAAAGCCGTCGAACAGCAGTTTCAATTCTTCGTCAATGTCGGCTGGTGCGTGGCCGGTCGCCGGGTCTATGCCGATCCGCCCAGAAACGTAGAGCGTGTCATCGACCAGGACGGCGTCGCTAAAGGGCAGCGGTGCAGTGCGCGTCGGCAAATTGAAATAATGGCGGACATGCTTTCCCATGAACCTTGCTCCTTAATGGGGCGAATCTTAGTTGCTGGACGCCGAATCTAATCGGATTTAGGCTAGCGTGCCAATATGAATGATCTCTTCGCATTTGTTGCGCACCATGGCTATTTGGCGGTCGCAGCGGTTGTGTTCAGCGAGGCCATCGATTTGCCACTGCCTGCTGCGGTCGCGTTAATTGCGGCGGGAGCCGCAGGTGCTACCCATAGCTTATCGCTTGCTTCAGTTGTCGCAGTTGCCCTCTGTGCCATGCTTGCGGGTGACTGCCTGATGTACCTTCTGGGCCGCTCTATGGGATGGCGTTTGCTTAGCCTGATCTGCAAGATTTCCATTAACCCCGAGACCTGCATCCTTCGATCGGCGGAGTCATTCTACAAGCGCGGGCGAGTCACGCTGCTAGTTTCGAAATTTGTCCCTGGCTTGAATGCTATGGCGCCACCGCTGGCGGGAAGCATGAATATGCGCTTCAGCCAGTTTCTTGCCCTGGATGCGGGGGGCGCACTGCTTTACATCGTCTGCTACAGCGTGCTTGGGTATTTGTTTCGCGACCTGGTCGCCTCGATAACCCAGGGCGTACAGACAGCCGGACACGCCGTCGCGATCGTCGTGGTCTGCGCGTTTGTTGGTTATCTTGCATATAGACTTTGGCTATATCGTAAGAACCGTGTGTATCGAGTGGTGCCACGCGTCCAGGTCGCCGAGCTAGCCAACCGGCTGCGGTCTGAAGAAGCAGACCGGATTCTTGTGGTGGACGTTCGCAGCCATGGGTATTACGATTCCGGCGCCGCCCGCATCAGAGGTTCAGTACGCATCGAGCCTAACAACCTGCCCACAGAGATTGAAAATCTCCCCAAGACAAAGGACATTTACGTTTACTGCACTTGAGCGCGCGAAGCCACGAGCGCCCGGGTGGCGCACTTGCTGCGAGAGAAGGGATTCAACGCGTTCATAATCGTGGGCGGATTGGCGGCGTGGCGGAAGGCGGGAGAACCGCTTGAGGTCGTGCCGCACGACGATCTCGTGCACCTACCCACATTCAGCTGAGCCTGCTCAGACCTGACCTTCTTGCCAGCATAAGCACCTATACTGTCTCCGATGGCGAACGACGAGGTCGAAATCAAATTCCGGATTCGAGATCTGCAGGGCGTTACCCGCATTCTGAAAGACAACGGCTTTCGGTTGGAAACCCCCCGCACTCACGAAATGAATACGCTGTACGATTTTGGCGGACGACTGCGCCGCAGAGGTGAACTGCTGCGTCTGCGGCAATATGGGCCCGAGTGGGTCTTGACGCACAAAGCGAAAGAAAAGTCCGGACGGCACAAGTCACGAATGGAGACGGAAACGCGCGTCGAGGACGGGGCCGAAATGGATGCAATTCTTCGCAATCTCGGTTTTCAGCCTAGCTTTCGTTATGAAAAATTCCGCGCGGAATGGGCCGATGATACGGGTCATGTCGTAATCGACGAAACTCCCATCGGAAACTTCGGCGAGATCGAAGGGCCCGCGGAGTGGATTGACCGGATAGCGAAGTCGCTGCATGTGGCGTCGGCCGAATACATCACCTCGAGTTATGCGGAAATCTTCGCCGATTGGAGACGTCGCACTCGGAACCGGGCGATTGAGATGACGTTTGCTGCCATCGGGAAAGCATCCGGTTCCGAGGAAAGGGCGCGATAATTCGGGGCGCTTTTCTCGATCGCTGATTCGGAATGGCCACCCAAAGGCAGGAATGTCTTGGGTGGCCGGGCCTCCATCCTAGATTGTCGCGGTTACCGTGACGGTAGTAGTAGCCCCGTTAATCGGCACAGCTACCGACGCCAAACTGTGACTATTCTGTCGAGCGGGCAGGGCGTTGGTCGAAGTGAATGTCCCCGGCGCGCTGATGGAATAAGTCATCGTCACGCGATCAGTGGTCGCAGTGGCCAACTGCCAGGAATATGGAATCGTGACGGTACAGGTTGCAGTTCCCGTACCGCGGGTAGCGGCAACTTCCGCGGTTTCGCTGTAGAACGTACCGTTAGAATCGGCCACCTCCGCTCCGGCAGCGCAAGCGATGTTGTCAGTGGACGGAATAGCCGACTTCACCGTAATTGTGAACTTGAACACGAGTGTACCGCCGACGGTAGTAAGGGCCGCAGTTGCGTCCGTACTATCGTCTACGGCAGGAAGGGTGCTGAAACGTCCGGTAAGCGGGTCCAGATAGCCTGGAATTCCTCGATTCACTTTTCTATCCAAGTTCTGGGCCCAGATACTGCTGCTGATTGCCACGACAAGAGACAGCAGAAATAGATTTCGGGCACTTCTTGTGTGGTGCATGGATATACCTCCGGGGCGGTTTTGGTTGAAGCCAAATAAAGCGCAGGGGCCGAGGGGAAGAAATTCTTTATGAGGGGAAGTACTAATGCCGGTGATCCAGCTGACGAGAGCGAATTATGGTTTCTCCGTCGCTGGAAGTCAAGCCCTTAATGCAGACAATGACGGGAGTGGCTCCAGGTCCATGCTTGCTACACTTGCCTCATGGGCAAGAATTGGAAGACGAAATTAATCCACTCAGAAGCAACAATTCCACAGGGCTTTCGCTCGCTGAGCACTGCCGTATATCGCGGGTCGACGGTGTTATTTCCTGACGCCGCATCAGTTAACGACACCTGGAACCAGTATGAAGCTGGGTATACCTATGGTCTTTACGGAACACCGACGGTGCTGGAGCTTGGGGCGCGAATCTGCGAACTGGAGCGTGGGTTCGGAACAATCATCACGCCTGGGGGTCAAGCGGCAATATCCCTCGTTAATTTTGCGTTCCTCAAAGCCGGGGATCACGTGCTGATTCCGGAAAGCATTTACGGTCCGAATCGGCACCTGGCGAGCAGGGTCTTGAGGAAATTCGGCGTCGATGTGACGTACTATCCGCCGACGATCGGTGCGGATATTTCTTCCCTCGTCCGGGAGAACACCAGGCTAGTGTGGTGCGAAAGCCCAGGCTCGATAACGATGGAGGTTCAGGATCTGCCCGCTATTGCTGATGCGGCGCATCGGGCGGGGGCGCTGGTCGTACTCGACAATACGTGGTCGGCCGGAATCTATTTTGACGCGTTCGCACATGGTGTCGACGTCACCATGCAAGCCATAACCAAATATATTGGCGGGCATAGTGACCTGCTGCTCGGTTCCGTTACGACCCGCGACCAGTCGAATTTTGAGCTCGTCGGCAGCACACAGCAACTGGTAGGCTGTGCCGTGTCGCCTGATGATGCCAGCCTGGCGCTCCGTGGCATGAAGACGGTGGCGGTCCGGCTCAACGCGATCGGGGGATCTGCTCTTGAACTTGCAAAATGGCTAGCGCAGCGTCCTGAAATCGAATTGGTGCTTCACCCCGCGCTTCCCTCCTGTCCTGGGCACGAATTCTGGCAGCGGGACTTCACGGGATCGACTGGTGTGTTCTCGATTGTGTTTCGGCCCCAGTTCACGAAGGAGCAGGTACTTGCCTTCGTTGACGCACTGGAGCTGTTCGAGATCGGGTATAGCTGGGGCGGAGTCACCAGCCTGGCCGTTGCGTATGACTTTCATGGCAGCCCGAAGCGGCCAGACTACGGACACCGCATCGTGCGACTGAACATCGGCCTGGAAGACGTAGAGGATCTGAGGTCCGACCTGGAACACGCACTCGACCAGATTCGCGTCAAGTAGTGTGGTCGTGCAAACTTCCGCTCGAAGTTGCACAATCTGGCCAGCACGAAGAGAATAATCAGTTCACTCCTATTATGAAAACCGAACTATCAGTAGCAAATCCTGCGTCTGTTGAAACCGAATGCCTGGTGGTGGTAGCGCTCGATCGTGGCGAGAAAGAGAAGCCGGAAGTCGCGCTCGAGACCAACGAACCTGCCGTTCGCAATGCGACCGGAGATGTGCTTGCAAGTGGTGAAGTTACGGGCAAGATGTTCGAAGCTACCCTGCTGCACAGTCCCACGAAACTGAAGGCCAAGCGTCTTTTGATCCTCGGAGGCGGTAAAGCCAAAAATTTTTCCGCTTTCGAATTGCGCCGGCTGGCCGGGGTCGCGGTCAGGAACCTTAAAGCGCGAAACATCCGGAGCTTTGCGTTTGTGCTTCCGGAAATTGGTTCGGACAGCGATCAGGCGATCAAGGCGGTAGTGGAAGGCGCTTTTGTCGGCAATTTCGATCCCGACACCTACAAGAGCGACCGTAAGGACCAGAAGATCGACAGCTTGACGGTGGTCGCGCGCGGAGATCAAAGCCGTATGCAGCGCGCCATGGAACAAGCCCGAATCGTCGGCGAGTCTCAGAACTTCACCCGCCAGTTGGTGAACGAGCCCAGCAATCGCATGACGCCGACAATTTTGGCGGAGCAGGCCCGCAAAATGTGCGCGGAAGTCGGTTTGAAATGCGAAGTCTATGGCGGGGACAAGATTAAAGAACTAAAGATGGGCGCTTTCTGGAGTGTTGCCCAAGGATCGGACGAGCCGCCCG
Source organism: Terriglobales bacterium (assembly GCA_035691825.1). Classification (GTDB taxonomy): domain Bacteria; phylum Acidobacteriota; class Terriglobia; order Terriglobales; family Acidobacteriaceae; genus Gp1-AA122. Next base: position 20,462 of record DASSIO010000094.1, read on the forward strand.
CGTTAATCATCATGCGGTATGAGCCGGCTGGCGTTCCGGACAAGCCGATGCTCGGACTGATTGGCAAGGGCATCACCTTTGACACAGGTGGAATCTCGATCAAGCCTGCCGACGGCATGGAAAAGATGAAGTACGACATGGCTGGGGGCGCAGCCATGATCGGCGCCATGCGGGCAATTGCGCTTTTAAAACCCAAGATTAAGGTCATCGGCATTGTTTGTGCCACAGAGAACATGCCGTCGGGCAAAGCACAGAAACCGGGCGATGTGCAGATTGCCATGTCCGGGAAGTCGATTGAAATCATCAATACCGACGCCGAAGGCCGCCTGGTCCTGGCGGATGGCCTGCATTATGCCCGCCAGCTCGGCTGTACTCACCTGATCGACGCGGCCACCCTTACGGGAGCTTGCGTGGTTGCGCTTGGTTACATCAACGCGGGCGTGTTCGCGAACAACGACGATATGTACGACCGTTTCCGTCGCGCGCTGGACAAGGCCGGCGAGAAAATGTGGCGCCTACCGCTCGACGAGGAATACAAGGAAATTATCCGGTCCAATATTGCGGACATCATGAACTCAGGCGGACGCTGGGGAGGCGCGATTACGGCTGCTATGTTTCTAAAAGAATTCGCCGAGGACACACCGTGGCTGCACCTCGACATCGCCGGTACGGCCTGGATGGAGGACAACAAACCTTGGATCGCCAAGGGGCCGTCGGGCATTGCCGTTCGGTCGCTGGTGGAGTTCGCAAAAGAGTTCGCCGCTGGTTAGGCGCTTATTGACGCGTTGGGCTGGCTTTTAGCTCTACATCACAGGCGGGACGGTGAGTCCCATGAGTCCCAAGATCCGGATAAGCTCGCGACGAACGACCGCTGCGGTCGCGAGTAAGAATTGTTTCCGGCTCTCGTCTGTTTCACTCAGGATGTGGTGCCGGTGGTAGAAGTTATTGAAGAGCTGGGCCAGCTGGAACGCGTGCTTCGCGGCGTAGGCCGGCTCTGTAGTGGCGATGCATTGATCAACGATGTACGAGGTCTTCGCAGCTGCCAACCACAGTTCCCAAATTTCCGTGCCGGTATCGCCCTGTAAGTACTTGTCAAGCTCCGCTACAGGCACTTTGGCGGCAAAGTCGGTAGCAAAGGTTTCTGGATCCACGCCCGCTTTACGGAAGATGTTGGTCGCGCGCACCACAGCGTATTGCGCGTAAGGGCCAGTCTCCCCCTCAAAGCTCAAAGCGTCCTTGAAGTCGAAAGCGATCACAGATGGTTTCGTGTACTTGAGCATGAAATAGCGCAGCGCGCCCACCGCGATCTGATTGGCAATGTCGGCGCGTTCGGCATCGCTAAGGTGCTCATGACGAGCATCCACTTCTTTTCGCGCAGCCGCGATGAGCAGATCAATGAGATCATCCGCCTTAACACCGAAACCTTTTCGGCCTGACACCTCGATGTAAGCTCGGGTCTTATCCTCTTCAGAAAGTTGATAGCCCAGCTCGGCCGCGCAGCGCGGAGTCAGAGCTACCATTTCGTAAGAGAAATGGGTGTAGTGATTGGCTTGCTCGGTGTAGCCGAGTTCCCGCAGGGCCTCAATAACTGTGTTCTGCGCCTCGGCCTGGCGCGCATCGATCACGTTGTAGATCTCGCTTACGTCGCCAAAGTGCGGGTGGTCCGGCTCGCCGTCGCTTGAAGATACCCAACATTGATGGCCACTGGGATACAAGTAGAATTTGCGGTAGCCGAAATCTTTTCCTAGTACCCCAAACTTCCACATGTGATAGGCGATATCTTTGCCGACATACCCAACGGTGCCGTTGGAGCGAACGATGACCTTTTGATCTTCGTCAGCGATCTCCTCACCGGCAGCGACACCGGCGCGCTTCATCACCCAGCAGCCCTTGTTCTTTCCTTCCGACTGAAAATAGAGCACGCCAGCGTCCTTCAGCTTGGTAAAAGCAGCATCCCAGAAATGGAGGTGAAGAATCTCGCTCTCGCGCGGGAGGAAGTCGTATTCAATATCGAGCCGGTCCATCGTTTCGACATGACGGCGCAGCACCGCGACCGAAATGAGGTCGGCGATTTCCGCAGTTTCGTTATTGCCCTTCTCGATAGCGTTCAGAGTTTGAATTCTGGCCTGTTGATTTTGCTTATCCTGCTCGTACCACTGCGAGACGCGGGCATACAGGTCCCAGCAGCAGTAATCGAATCTGGGCTGGCGGGCCAATTCTGCGATCTGCTGAGGTGATTTCTTTTCCAGGTGCGTAAAGCCCACCACAACGTCCGCAACCTGCACGCCAGTGTTGTCAATGTAGTTTTGGACATCGACAGTGCCACCGGCATAGCGCAGCAGGCGAACGAAAGTGTCGCCCAGGATCGCGTTGCGCAGATGACCAATGTGCGCGGCTTTGTTGGGATTGATGCTGGAGTGCTCGACCAGAGTTTTGCCTGGGTGAACAGCTTCGGCTGGCCTCTGGTCACTTAGCAGCAACTGGGCAACTTCCGGGCGTTTTACCCGAGCGTTGATGTAGCCGGCGCCAGCGATTTCGAGTTTTTCGAACCCTGCTACGTCTCCAAGACCGGAGACAATTTCTTCGGCGATCTTGCGCGGTGGCTTTCGAAGTCGTTTTGCCAATTCAAAGGCCAGGGGCAGGGCGTACTCCCCCATTGCGACCTTAGGCGGCTGCTCAATGACGATGTTGGCCAACTCGAGATCATATTTACGCCGCAGGAAATCGCGCACGTGCTGGGTTAGCCTGCGCTGCAGATGTCGGTACAAGGAACCTCGCTAAGCTGTTGAAGAAATTGTGATTTTAGCAGACCAGATGCTCGGCGCAGGTTTGACGCCCTTGGCCTGCTTCCCTATGATGAATTTCAATCGTTGCCCTTCGATGGCTGGCTTTCCGTTGAGAATTGCTTAGAAAGCGCCAAAGAGTAGCGACCCAGGACCATCTACATGCGGATTGCTTACCTCGACTGTTTTTCTGGGATTAGCGGCGATATGTTCCTGGGCGCGCTGCTGGATGCCGGTGTGCCACTGGACGTCTTTGAGAAGACGGTTGCCGCGCTCGGCATCGGGGCACGCTTGGAAGTCTCACGAGTGGATCGTAGCGGAATCTCTGCGGCCAAGGTGGACGTTCTCGTCAATGGTGAGAAGGAATTGCCTCGCGAGGTCTTTTGGGAGCGAAACCATGGGCACGAGCACGAGCATGGCATTGCAAATGAACATCCTCATAGCCATGAACATTCGCGGGCGGCGGGGCCTGAGGCGCACGGCCGTTCACTGAAAAAGATTAAGCAGATTATTTCTGCAGCGCCGATCGCTGAAACGGCGAAAACCACCGCGAATGCCATTTTCGAGGCACTTGGCGAGGCTGAGGCCAAGATTCATAACACGCAAATCGACAGCATTCACTTCCACGAAGTCGGCGCGGTTGACGCAATGGTGGACATCGTTTGCGCTGCGGTGGGCGCCGAGGTTCTCCGAGTGGACGAGTGGGTTTGTTCGGCGCTGAATGTTGGCGGGGGTACGGTGAAATGCGCGCACGGCACGTTTCCGGTACCCGCCCCTGCAACGGTCGAATTGCTGAAGAATGCCCCGGTTTATTCGTCAGGGTTGAATTTCGAGTTGGTTACGCCAACCGGTGCGGCAATCGTGAAGACATTGGCTAACCGCTTTTCCACGTTTCCGAAAATGACGATTGAGTCCGCCGGTTATGGTGCTGGAACACGCGAGTTGCCTGGTCATGCCAACGTCGTCCGGATCACGATTGGCGAGCTGATGGCGGACGCGTCGAGCGAACTAAATTTTGAGACAGTTTCAGTGCTGGAGGCAAATATTGACGATCTCAATCCCCAGGTGTTCGGCTATGTGATGGATCGTCTTCTGAAGGAAGGCGCGCTGGATGTGTTTGCGATTCCGGCACAGATGAAGAAGAACCGCCCCGGAACACTGTTGACGGTACTCAGCCGGCCTGAAGATGCCGACCGCCTCGCGCGAGTGATTTTCAGCGAGACGAGCACCTTGGGGGTACGCAGGCGCGACGAGCAGCGGCAGGTACTAAAGCGTCGATGGGTCACAGTTGCTACCCGCTGGGGCGATGTCCGCATGAAGGTAGCGGGCATGAATAGGGCAATCACAAACTACGCTCCCGAATACGAAGATTGCCGCGGCATTGCCGCTGCTCATGGCGTGCCACTCAAGTCGGTGATGCAGGAAGCCATCCAGCAGTACTTGCAGTCCAAAGAGCAAGAGTTCACCACAAAGGACACGAAGGTAAGCAATAACTGATTTTTTCCCGCCACCCGAAGATTGATTTGAATGAAGAAAACGTTCTATATCACGACGCCAATCTATTACGTGAACGCGCGGCCTCACATCGGACACGCATACACGACGATTGCCTGCGATGCCATAGCGCGGCGGCAGCGCATGCTGGGCGCGGACACTTTCTTTCTGACGGGAACCGACGAACATGGCCAAAAGATCGAGCGGGCGACACAGGGCTCGGGTAAGACTCCCCAGCAGTTTGCGGACGAGGTTTCCAACCAGTTCCGTGCGCTTTGGGATCGCATGGGCCTGACCTACGATGACTTCATTCGTACGACCTCCGAGCGCCATAAGCGAGGGGTTCAGGCTCTCTGGCGGCGGATTCGCGACAATGGCTTCATCTACAAAGGATCATATTCCGGTCAATACTGCGTTTTCGACGAATTGTATGTGGATGCCGCCGGTCCCGGCGCTCCCTGCCCGGAATGCGGGCGTCCGACAGAAACGGTGCAAGAAGAAAACTACTTTTTTAAGCTTTCCGAGTTTGGCAACCGATTGCTGAAGTATTACGAAGAGCATTCCGATTTCATTCGTCCTGAGACGCGGCGCAACGAAGTCATCTCATTTGTGGGTGGCGGCTTGCGAGACCTTTCTATCAGCCGCAGCACTTTCAAGTGGGGAATCCCGGTTCCCGATGATCCTGGGCATGTGATTTACGTGTGGCTCGACGCGCTCTCAAACTACATCACCGCGCTCGGGTACGGCTCAGACGACACCAGCAAATTCGAGAAGTACTGGCCCGCCGACCTGCACATGATCGGGAAGGAGATCGTCCGCTTTCACTGCGTGTATTGGCCGGCGTTTCTGATGGCCGCTGGCCTGCCGCTTCCGCGCGCGATAACGGCGCACGGCTGGCTTCTTTTCGAAGAAAATAAGATGTCCAAGTCGCGGGGCAACATTGTCCGCGCCGACACCATTGTGGAGGCGATGAGTTGCGACGCGCTCCGCTATTTTCTGCTGCGGGAAGTCGTGTTTGGGCAGGACGGGTCATTTTCTTTTGACGCCCTGGTGCAGCGCTATAACGCTGATCTAGCGAACGGGTTGGGCAATCTTGCCAGCCGCACACTGACCATGATCGCGCGCTACTTTCGTGGCGAGGTGCCGTATCCGTCGCATACGGCGGCCCGCAAACCTCAGGATGATGCAATTGCCAGCGTCGCCCGCGAGACGATTGCGCAGTACTCGGCGCTGGTGGATCAATACCACTTCTCGCGCGCATTGGAATGCGCATGGACACTGGTTGCAGCTGTCAATAAGTACATCGTAGAAAACGAACCATGGGCACTGGGAGAGCAACAGGACGAGATGAGCCGTTCACGGCTCGGCACGATCTTATATACGAGCGCTGAGGCCCTGCGGATTGTTACAGCTCTGATCCATCCAATTATTCCGGATTCGACATCGCGGATATGGGTGCAGCTGGGCCTGGGCGATATTAAGCGCTTTGCATTGGCTGACCTGCGGTGGGGACAGCTTCAATTGGGTACCAAGCTCGGGAGCATTGAGCCCGTCTTCCCGCGCGCTGATAAGAGCACCATTGAAAGGATGCAGAAGATGGAAGAGCAGCAGAGGACAAGTCCCGCGGCACCAGAAGCAAAGCAGGAGACGACCCCGGCGACTCAGGCGCAACCGGCTGCGCCTGCCCAGCAAACCGCAGCACCCGCTCCAAAAACGGTTTCGGCGGCGCCAGATGGAAAAATCGGCATCGAAGATTTCACCAAAGTCGAATTGCGTGTCGGTCAGGTAAAGGTCGCCGAACGAGTTAAAGGCGCTGACAAGTTGCTGCGCCTGGAAGTTGATCTGGGTTCTGAGATTCGTCAGGTCGTGGCAGGGATTGCGGAGGCGTACGCTCCGGAAACACTGGTTGGCCGCAAAGTTGTGATTGTCGCCAATCTTGCTGCTCGCAAGCTGCGCGGGCTGGAGTCGAATGGCATGATTGTCGCCGCGTCACCAGAAGGCGGCAAGCCGGTCCTGTGCAGCTTCCTGGAGGACGTACCGGTGGGAACGCGACTGAAATGATCGTGCGGCTGACGAGCACGAAGCAGGAACTGGCAAATGTTTATTGACTCTCATGCCCACCTGGATGGCAAACGCTTTGATGAGGATCGCGAGCAAACCATTGCGCGAGCTCAAGCCGCCGGCGTAGACACCATCCTTGCCATTGGCATCGGTGACGGGCCCGGCACCCTCGATTGCGCAGCCAAATTAGCCGACAAATATCCTCAGATTTATGCCACCACTGGCATCCATCCTCATGAAGCTGCACTGGCAAAAGAGGCGGATTTCGATTTCATGGCTAAGCTTGCTGCTCATCCTAAAGTCGTGGCCTGGGGTGAAATTGGGCTGGATTACTTTTACGATCATTCGCCCCGGGATGTGCAGGCCGCTGTGTTCATCCGGCAAATGGAGCTGGCATGCGCAGCCAAGCTGCCCATCATCATTCATTGCCGCGCTTCGGAAGGCAGTGAAAACGCCTGGGACGATTGCATGCGTTTGATTCGTGAACATTGGGCATCGAGCGGACTGGGCGGGATTCTGCATTGTTTCAGTGGCGCGATTCACCACGCCCGAAAAGCGCTCGATATGGGTTTCATGATCTCCTTTGCGGGCAATCTCACATTTCCCAAGGCGCAGCCGCTGCGAGAAGCGGCGAAAGAAATTGCGATGGACCGGCTGTTGATCGAAACCGATTCACCCTATCTCGCGCCCATTCCTTATCGGGGCAAGCGTAACGAACCGGCGTTCGTGGTCGAGGTGGCGCGGCAGTTAGCCGAGCTTCGCGGCATGTCCATCGAAGAAGCGGGAACCCAAACCAGCGAGAATTTCCGCCGTTTCTTTTCACTTCAAGAAAACCCCGGTTCCATTTAGGCTGATGGGTGCATCTTTGCCGGGATCACGATAATCTTATAAGCCGGTATCGTTCCCACTATGCCAGATAACAGTTTTGACATTGTCAGCAAGATCGACCTGCAGGAAGTTTCGAACGCCATGCAGCAGGCGTTGAAGGAAATTCATACCCGGTTCGACCTCAAGGATTCGCACTCCAATATCGCGCTGGAAGGCAAAGATGCCATCGTGCTTACGTCGGCCGATGAGTTCAAGCTGAAAGCCGTGAACGATGTTTTCCAGCAGAAACTCGTGAAGCGGGGCGTGCCACTCAAAGGGCTGACATATAGCGCAATCGAGCCGGCAGCCGGCTCGACTGTGCGCCAGAAGATATCGATGCAGCAGGGGATACCCATCGAAAAGGCTCGCGAGATCGTGAAGCTGATCAAGAACTCCAAGAAAAAAGTTCAGGCTTCGATCCAGGGAGATCTGGTGCGCGTCAGCGGAAAAGACCGGGATTCGCTGCAGCAGATCATTGCCATGCTGCGGCAGCAGGACTTTGGTATCGACATGCAGTTTACGAACTATCGCACGAACTAAGAGCCGCTGGACCTGCAGCGGCGCATGGCACATTTCAGCGGTAAAAGGTAGGACATTGAGCACACAGGCGGCGATCAACGGGAAAGAAATTTTCGAGCTGTTGCGCGACGACCTGGCCGCGATCGAGCGCGAGTTTGGGCGCGACACCGTGTCCGATGTGCCGGCGATCACCGACATTGGCGAGTATCTGCGCGCCGGGGGCGGCAAGCGCATCCGCCCTGCCCTGCTGCTGCTTTCCGCCAAGCTTCTTAACTACGAGGGGCGGGGAGCAGTTCGGCTGGGCGCCGTCGTTGAAATCATTCACACGGCAACGCTGGTGCATGATGACATCATCGACGAAGCTCAGACACGGCGTGGCCGCCCGGCGGCGAATACGCAATGGGGAAATTCCAAATGCGTGCTGGCCGGCGACTGGCTTTACATGCAAGCCTTCAAGATTGCGGTGCAGGAGCGCAATTTTCGCATACTCGACACGCTGATTGAACTCACCCAGCAGATGGTTGAAGGCGAATTGCTGCAAATGGAAAAGCTGGGGAAGTTGATCTCGCTGGAGGAGTATTTCGATTTAATTTTCCGTAAGACCGCATGTCTGTTTTCTGTCTGCATGCGCTTGGGCGGCATTCTTGGCGGCGCCACTTCCGAACAGGAAGAGCGGCTCGGACAATATGGACGCGATCTGGGCATGGCATTTCAGATCGTGGATGACGTTTTGGACCTTACTGCTTCGGAGGCTGTACTGGGGAAGCCGGTCGCCAGCGATCTACGAGAGGGCAAGGTCACTATGGCCGTGATTCACGCATTGGAGCGCTGCACGCCACACGAAAAACGGAAAATCGAAACCGTTCTTCACGATCGTGCTTTCAACGGCGTTACCCATGGTGAGGTGCTGGACATGCTCAATCGTTACGGAGCTGTGGACGCCGCGAATGCACGGGCCGCCGGTTACGCTGACTCTGCTCGTAAAGCCATCTGTCAGTTCCCTGATTCCGAGATCAAGCGAGCGCTGCTCTGGGCGCCGGAATTCGTGGTAGCCCGGGAAAAATGAGCCGAGGCGCTCTGCAATCTTTGCCTTTCGCCGTGCAATAACTTCCCTTCCAGGCCTGTCCTTCCGAACATCGGCCGCTAGGTAAGTAGCTGAATTCCCTTTAGTTACTTGCGCCCTGGCACAAAGGCGTAGAGGATGCACTCCAGCGTCCAGGAACATCTGCCACCAGGTTGCTTACTGATTACTTCGGTGTATCGAGACATTCGACATTTTTTTCACGGATGAGGGTTAGAACCAGAATGACACTTTGGGCCAGACTCGCTGTTGCGGTCACGATCGCCGTTGTCACAGTGAATTCGATGTGTACAGCACAGTCGACTCCTCCGGCAGGGTTCAATGAGGAGCGCGGAATTACTTCCTATGTGGAGTTTGGCGGTACCTCCAACTCGGATGGCCAGGTATACCGGCTCAACTCCAGCGTCGGATACAAGTTCAACCGGCATTTCGCAGTGGATTTGGGCGTTCCAGTTTACTTTGTGCGGCCGTCAAATACTTTAGTGGCTACGGGCGCCACTTCTGAAAACGGGTTGGGCAATCCGTATGTAGATCTTCGTCTCAAGGTTCTCAGTCCTGTCCTTAGCTTCGGGACAGTGCTTACGGGCTACGCTCCGGTCGGAGATAGCAAAAAAGGACTGAG
>DASSIO010000095.1:0-2866 GCA_035691825.1 Terriglobales bacterium
GCTCTCGCGTGGGCAGCCGCGATGCCCGACGCCAGGAGAGATCGAATGCGCTTCGCCGAGGCCTGCTGCCAGCCGCGGAGGTTCGTTTCCCTACGAGGAACTCCGCCTCGTCCTGCTTGGCTTGCTCCCAGATGAAATCCCGCCGCATTCATCGCCGCCTGCATTTCAGGATTGGTCATGAAGGTGCGCCATACGAAGCCGGTGCGCTGGTTCTCTGCCATCATGACCCGAGTGGCCCATGGAAATGGTTGGCCCTAAGGCAAACTCATTTGGAGGCTTCAGGCCATGACCTTAGAAGCAGACGTCGGGCTAGGCGCTTGACGACCTTTTCCGCGTCGGATAGAGGAACGCCGCTTTGAAAACATCATCGTTTTTAAACCACGGCCGAGCCGAGTGATGTCAGGTGACGCAGCGCGGGGGTCGCGTTGAGCAACACAAAAAGGCGGGCATTCGAGCGCCGTGATTCCATTCAAGCAAAAATGAACCCGGTGATCCGGCAGCGCGTTGGCGGCGCCGGGGAGTGAGCTCGCGACTGACAAAGCCGGGGTTGAAGGAGTGTGAACAAAAAGTACGGTACCTGACTTTTCTTGGCTTTTCTTGACCCTTTGAAACCGTATGCATGTATCATGCATACTAATACATATGCGAACCACTCTGAACATTAACGATGACCTGCTCAAGCAAGCGGCACGGCTCAGCGGTATCACGGAGAAGACTGCTGTCGTCCATGCCGGACTGGAAGCCCTAGTCGCCCGTGAGAGTGCTAAGAGGCTGGCGGCACTGGGCGGCAGCGAGCCTCGTCTGCGGAAAATTCGGCGACGGCGTCCGCAGGCCCTTAGGGCCAGCCGCTGATGCTTGTTGATACCTCGATCTGGGTCGAGCATTTGCGCCATGGCCAGCTCGGGCTCGTCTCTCTTCTTCATCGCGCCGAAGTTCAGTGCCATCCTTTTATTATTGGCGAACTGGCATGTGGTCCCATAAGCCGCCGCTCTGAGATCCTGCAATTGCTCCGGAGATTGCCATCCGTTCGGGTCGTGGAGAATGAGGAAGTGATAACGTTCGTCGAGCGGCATCGCCTCATGGGTCGGGGTGTTGGCTGGGTCGATGTGCATCTGCTGGCTTCGGCGGCACTGGAAAGCGTACTGCTCTGGAGCGCCGACCGGCGCCTCACCGCCGTTGCACGCTCACTGGGAGTTTATGGTGAGCCGTGAGCCGATGTGAACGCTCGGATTTTATTAGCGATGATGTTGTTGGTCGGAGTTGCCGCCGCCGCGCCGATCTGCGTGTCGCGCACAGTTCCGCTTTCCGCTCTGGCCAATTCGACATGCAGAGTGGGAACATTCATCCTGAAATTCGGTTCGCTAGCCGATCATTCCTCCCGACCGGGCTTTCAGCCCATTGACCCGAACTCCTACCACATTCAGATCTCGGTCAGCGGCAATTCGATCACCTTCACCTCGCCGGGATTCAGCGCCTCATCACCTCGGGGAGCTGACTCTACTTCCGGTTATCTCCTGCCGTTAACAAGTTCCCTTCTTCACCCGTTAGCAACCACTCGACCGTCTTTCCATACTGACGTGCAGTCCTAAGCAGGATCGTGCAAGTCAGCGTTTGATCCGACACGAGGCGGATGTGCCGGTGCTCCTGTCTGCCATGGCCAGCAAACCCGACTGGCTGCTGAACCCACGCGACGCAGATGGCTGCGCATCGCAACCCCGGCGGAGTTCTTTCGAGCCGGAGGCAAAACTTGCGGAAGCAAGTGAGAGCAGCAGCCGCCTGAGCAATTGTGCGCTTGTCTCGTAAAGCTCGGCAGCGGAGCTTGATTCCCAAATACTTATGCAATCACTGACTGACCGCACAAATGGACTGTCGTACCGAAACAGTCATCGCGCGCCCTCGCGAACCCAAACGCCGTTCGTTCGACAACATGTGTAATCACACTAGCGGTGTTAGTCGGCCGCTAGCGAATCCGATGGTTACTCGTACAAGGAAAAGCCGGGGCTGGTTTGCCCCGGCTCTGAAACACCACGCAAAGATTACTTCTTCAAACGCCGGCGAACCAACCCGCCGACACCCAGCAATCCAGTGCCCAGCAGCATCATGCTGGCTGGCTCGGGAACCGGCGGTGGCTGGGGCGACGTGCTCACGTCGACGGGGCCCGTCAGGCCGGCGGTACAGCCGGTTTGGGTTGCCCCACACAATATATCGGCAATGAAGAGGTTCCCATTAGCATTCGCTGTTTCCAATTGCGCAAGCGTCGCATTGGTGACGGTAAAATGGAGATCATCGAAGGTCGGAGTGGATCCCCCGTTACAATCCGAGGCGACCGTGCAAAAGACTCCTGCGGTGAAATCCCCGGTGCCGTCGGCATGGAACGGAGACAAATTGGTGGATCCCGAGACGCCCCCCGGGATGACTGACACGGTCGTTCCGCCCAGCGTAGTAGTGATGCTGGTCACTGTAGAGCCGGCCAAGGTGTCATTGAATGCAAAGAGCATGCCGCCCCCCGCCCCCGTCTCCACGAACCTATTTCCGTTGTTCAGCACCACGTCGAAAATGACGGAAGTCCCGGACTGCGTCAGCGTCACAGTGCCAAAATTCGTCGAGGGGCAGCCGCCCGTGATATGGCACGATGTGAAGGTAAAAACGTCGGCTGACGCGAGTGGGGCACCGACAGTCAATTGGAAAAGCAAAACCACCACCGCTGTGGCAGCCAACATTAATTGCTTCATGTCATCCTCCGGGCCCTTAACCTTCTGCTGCCGGTCGCAAGGCCTCCGGAGTTGCACGTGCAATCGTGCCGCCAAAAGGGCGCCGAAAGTCGCCTCAATTTGTGCAGGTACGTCAACACCTTATGTAAGGTAAC
>DASSIO010000096.1:0-3271 GCA_035691825.1 Terriglobales bacterium
CGAAATCTACGTTCAGTTTTACGATCGTCGCGACGATCCTGGCAATCGCAAAACGGGCTTTACGCTCGCGCGTTCGACCGATGGCGGCCGGACTTTCACAAATTATGCCTGGTCGGAATCATCGTTCGAATCCCAAAACGCCTTTTTGGGCGACTACACCTGGCTGGTGGCGTATGACCGCAAGGTTTACGGTATCTGGACGGAAGCACTTCCCCCTTCGGTTGATTCGCAACCGTCGCAGCCAGGCCGGCCACAACGGTCGATGACTGTTGTCCGCGTCGGGTTCGCCGATTTCTCGACCGTCAAGTGAAGGATTGCGGTCCGCTTGGACATCGCGATGAACAAATCTTGCCTCACCCTTGTATTCGCGTTACTCCTTTCCTCATCTGCGCTTGCCCAGCAAACGCCACCTCCTCACTTCCGGCTGCAGTTCGACAAGGCCGGTATCACCAGCCTGAAATTCGCGGGCGACAAATACGACACCGACTACATCGCCGACGAAGCCACGCTCGGCCACATTCACATTCGCTACAAGATGGGGGACCTGGAGTGGAGGGAATTCTCGACGGAAGCCTCCGAAAATCATTATGAGCGCCTGCCGGACAGCCCGTCTCGCCGCGTGAGCCAGCAGCTCAATATCATCTACAACCGGCAGGCTTGGCTCCGCAATGAATACTACGCCGACCTCGAAGTCACGGAAAGATTTCGGGCTGAAGCCGACGCGCTTTACTGGACTATTTTCGTCCGCAATCCAACACACAAGCCCATTGTGCTTGGGGATTTGTTCCTGCCACTTCCTTTCAACACGAGCAAACGTTGGGACAGGGAGATTAGCTATCACGAGAGGGTTGTGCAGCACCAATATATTTCCGGCAACGGCTCTTTTCTTTACTGGATGCGCCCGAACGGTGAGGGTCCCTACCTTGTCATGACGCCTGTTTCCAAGTGTCCGCTTTTCGAGCCGACACGCAGCGAAATGAACTTCGAGCCGGCCAAACTGGAGTATGCGGACCGCGGCGGCGTGTACATTCTTTCAGGGCACAAGGCCCAGGAAGACGAGGCGCGTGGCGGAAACTGGCGTCAACCACAAACCACGCACACACTGACACCCACGAACTCCCAGCGCGACGGAGTCACCTACGCGTTCAAGTTCCGATGGGCCAAAGACGCTGATGGAGTTCGCCAGATTCTGGTCGACGAAGGATTGCTCGACGTAAACGTCGTTCCCGGTATGACCATTCCCATCGGAGAGGATGCGATTGTCTCGATCCGCTCCCGCAGCGTGATCGATTCGATCGAGCCCGAGTTCCCCGCCCAAACACAAATGAGTCCGCCAACAAGGCAGGGCCAGGCTTCCATTTATGGCGTGCGATTTGGACGTTTGGGCGAAAACAAACTGACAGTACACTTCGGCGCTCATCAATACGCTGTGCTGGAGTTTTTTGTCACCGAGCCGATATCGACACTCATCAAGAAACGCGCCGCGTTTCTCGTTTCGCACCAGCAGCATCGCGATTCTTCCAAGTGGTACAACGGGCTGTTCTCCGAGTGGGACATGAAAAAGCAAGTGCTTCGAGGCCCCGATGACAAGGACGGGCTCGCGGATTACATTCTCGCCAGCGATGACCCTGCGCTTTGCAAGGCGCCGTACATCGCGGCGAAAAACATCGAGTATCCAGATCGAGAGGAGATCGCCGCCGTCGAGTATTACCTGAAGAACTTTGTATGGGGCAAGCTTCAGATGACGACGGAGGAACGCTACCCCTACGCGGTCTACGGGATCGACAACTGGAAAATCAATCGCGAGAGCAAGCCAGAGGATCGCTACGGCTGGACAGACCACGTTTGGCGAGCGTACGACTACCCTCACATGGTTTTGCTGTACTGGAGCATGTACCGGATAGCGCTACGGTATCCACAGCTCGTGCACTATCTCGACAAAAACGGATATCTGGAGCGCGCTTACGGCAGCGCTCATGCCTTCTACACCTATCCCTGGCAGATAGCGCGATGGTCCGCAAATGAGGTGGGGAACTATAACGAGCTGGTTATCGCGGATCTTATCGCCGAGCTCGACGCCGTGGGCTGGCACGAAAAGGCCGTTACCTTGCGGAAGGGTTGGGAAGAAAAAGTAGAATACTTCGTCAACGACCAGCCGGATCTCTTCTACTCTGAATTCCCTTTCGACCCCACCGCGTTCGAATCCACCGGAGCTTTCGCCCACTACGCTATCGAGCAATTGAAAAATCCAAACCGGACGCTAAAGGTGAACGCAACAGACGTGGAGCGGTTTTCTGCCGAGCAACTCGCTTGCAACATCGCGACACGTGGTTGGCTGGAGCCGAACTACTGGCAACTCGGCGTAGAAGGAAACATGCGCTACATGTCGCAAATGGGCGGTTGGTCCATCCTCGATTATGGGCTGTACTACGCGAAGGAGCCCTGGTCTTATCTGCGCCTCGGCTATGCTTCGTTTCTCAGTTCGTGGGCGCTTATGAACACGGGGACCCCTCAATCAAACTACGGTTTCTGGTATCCCGGCAAAGAAAACGATGGCGCAGCTGGCAGCGCTTACGTTCCACAGGCATTCGGCTCCAACTGGTTCGGGAAGCAGCAGCCGCGCGGCGCGTGGCAGTATAGCGGCGAAATCGATCTCGGCTTCAGCGCTGCCTTGCGAACAGCCGCGGTAATTGTCGCCGAAGATCCAATCTTCGGTCGCATCGTCTACGGCGGCGCCCTACAACACGAACGAAACTTCATGCAAATCATCCCCCGGGACGGCATAGGGCGGCGATTCCATTACATCGGGCGCCAGAATCGGCTTCATCTCGAACTGGAGCGAGATGGATTCGCCGCCGGTGCACCAATCATTTTGAGAGAGGACTTGAGCGAGCTTCGATTCGATATTGAGAACAGAGATCCCCAAGGTCAGCCTCACGCCAACCGGCTTTTGGTATCAGGATTTTCCGGTTACCAGGTTCTTGTGAATGGAAAACTTGTTGCTGAGCTCTCTTTAACGAGTCGGGCTTCGACAGTTTCCTTGCCCTCCACGGGGACCGGCCTGGAACGCGTCGAACTCCGACGCGTTCTCGCAACGGACCGAGGGAGACGAGCGATTTCTGGCGTGAGTGATTGACCGGCGGTTGAGTAGGCTGAGATGGAACTCAGCAAAAAAGCTAGAAAAATGAGAAGGACTGTAGTATACGCTCGCGTATACCATACTGGGTTCCTGAAAGGATGCTCGCTTTGATGCCCTTTTCTAATCTCTCCA
>DASSIO010000097.1:0-8428 GCA_035691825.1 Terriglobales bacterium
GGAACCCTGAAAAAGCTCGCAGCATAAGATGCAAAATCTTTCGGCTGAGAAGAGACGGCGTCCTATTCATAGGGGATGTTACCATAAAAGTTACTATATGTCAAGTATTTACTTCTAAATGATTCACGAGAAAGGGGATGTGCGCTCGACGCCGGTGCAATCGGAGGGAGGATTCCGGCAAATACGCATTCCGGGAATCAAGCACCGGGGTTTTGTGGGGCAGTGGGAGAAGGCGCATTCGGAGACTCCGATTGTCGTTTTTTCTGGAGACGTTCCTGAAGCCGTTGGGAGGCGTCGTCCTTCAACTTTTGGAATGTGGCAAAGGCCTTTTGGGCATCCTCGATGCGGTGCAACCGACGATAAACGATACCCAATTGATACCAAGCTTGCTGAACCATTTCCGGCTCCGCGCCGGCTTCCGATATCGCCTGGTTAAACGCATCCGCGGCAGCAGCATTGTTGCCGAGCTCCATCTCCGCCCGCCCCAGATAGTAGGCGGAATACTTCAGCGAAGGATTTTCGCGCAAGGCACCTTCTATCAATTCTTTACCCTTTGCACCCTCGCCGCGCTCGGCTTCCAGCGTGCCAAGCTTATAACGAGCCAGGACGTTGTTTGGATCGATTTTGAGTTCGCGCCGCAGTTCCGCTTCGGCTTCGTCGGGTTTCCCTGCCTTGGAGAACGCCGTTGCAAGCTCTTCATGTAATCCAGGTTGCCGAGGCGCCAGCTTGATCGCGGCCTGATACTCGGCGATAGCATCGGTATCGCGGCCGGATTCAGAATCCGCTTGCGCAAGCACCTGATGGACCCGCCAGGAATTTGGATCGGCATGGAACATGCGTTCATAACTCTCCTTGGAGACGAGCAAGTGGGCACGTCCGCGATGGTAAAGAATGTCCGGATTATCCGGCGCGAGTTTGGCGGCTTTGTCC
The DNA here is from genome assembly GCA_035691825.1 of Terriglobales bacterium. Lineage (GTDB taxonomy): Bacteria > Acidobacteriota > Terriglobia > Terriglobales > Acidobacteriaceae > Gp1-AA122. The sequence continues at coordinate 931 of DASSIO010000097.1, forward strand.
AATGCAACCACGGCATCCTCGGGATTCTCTGCAGCAAGCTGGACGACACCGAGCCACATCCAAGAGTTGGCGTCTCCGGGGTAGTAGCTCGTCTCCTTGCTCAAAGCGAGGATGGCTTTATCAAACTTGTTTAGCCGGTATTCGGCAATGCCGAGAAAGAGATTTGCGCCGCGCAGACGAGGCTTCAGCGATAACGCTTTCTGCAGGCTTGCGATAGCTTCCTGGTTTCTGCCCTGCTCTTCACGTACCAGCCCCAAGTTGAGATGCGCTTCCGCGAACTCAGGGGAGGCTCCGATTATGGAGGCAAACCCCGCTGCGGCCTCATCCAGACGTCCAGTGCGCATGGCTTCGGTTGCCTGGCGAAACTGGCTATTGATTCCACCCTGCTGGCCCCAGCTGAAAGGTGGAAGAAACAATGAAACGAAGAAGCCGAGCAGGGCTAGCTTGAAGCCCGGCGAGAATGGACTGAATGAAAAATTCCCACGCCTGGTTACGCTAAATGTCGAGAGCTTCCTCATGTGCATTTCCAAATTGTAGACCTTAGAGGGAGTTCGAATGAAGAAAAAGGGACGACACAACGTCCTTGCTGAAGATCGGTGCAGCAAGATGCCGTCGTCGTTGAGCCCAGAAGCTGTTGGTACCGGCTGCGCCGTGGACTCTACCCAACATCAGTTCGCCGGGGACGAGCCGCCTTTTTGCTCCGAACCGGAGAAAATTTAGAAATCGTAGCGCAAAGTGAACTGCACATTTCGCGGTCCGTTCACGGTACCAAAACTGGTGCCGAACGAACCATCCTGGAGACCGGTATCCGGCCGCGTAAACACGTGCCGGTTGAAGGCGTTGAAGAGTTCTGCCTTTAAGATCAAAGAATGAGATTCAAAAAGGCTCATGCGTTTGATGATCGAAAAATCCTCATTCACGTAGCCCTGGCTTCGGACGTTGCCGATGATGCGCGGCATGTTTCCGAATGTATAGCCTCGGGCGGCGACGAGGTTTGGAGCATTGGGATCAATAAACGCAGCGCAGTTCCAATAAGTGGCGACGCCAGCAGGCGCGGAAAATGTTCCGTCCGGGTTTGGAGTACAGCCTGTTCCGCCATTCAGAAAGACCGAGCCAACATCGAAAGACGACGCCGTGGGGCTGAGCAACGGCTGACCTGGAACGCGGTTGAAGCGAATACAGCCGTCGTAGGACGGAACGCCGGTAGCGCAACCGAATGCTAGCGGTTGGCCGCTCTGATACCGTTGCACGCCGCCCACCTGCCAGCCGCCCAGGACTTTATCGACGACGCCGGACTTGTTCAGGAATTTCTTTCCCTTACCAACGGGCAACTCGTAGATGTAGCTGACCACGAACGTATGTGGGATATCTTGATAGCTGAGGGCTTTTTCGCTGTTCAAGTTGTAAGAGTTCTGCACGCTTCCGCCGCCGGAGAAAGCCACAAAAGCGGGTAGTGCGCTGTCAGCATCCGTCAAAGTTTTTGAGTAGGTGTAGGAAGCCAGCAGGTTCAACCCATTGTGAAATCTGCGCTCCAACTTCGCCAGCAGGGCGTTGTAGGTAGACTGGCCAAGATTCTCGAGACAGCAGTCTGTATTGATGGACTGATATTGCGGGAAGGGCCGCAGCGCCTGGGCGATGTTGCCGGGACCGTAAAGAGTCTCGAACTGTTGAAACGGTGGATTGATTCCAAGAGTTGCGGCAGTCGAACTGTCAATCGGTGCGTTCAGCGCACTTCCCAGAGGGAAAAACCGGGGATTCAGGTTGTTGATCTGCGCAACCGAAGAGCGCAGGTGTGTGCCGTGGTTACCGACATAGCCGACGCTGAGGATCAGATCTGTCGTGAACTGATGCTGGATTTCGAGATCCCAGTTCTGCACCATGCCGGGACGTCCATAGCTCGGCGCAAGATATGTGACTCCACCAAAGCCGCCGCCACTACCCCCGTTATCCTGAGACGGGTCGAGATTCGGGGGAGGAGGGAATGCCGGAATCCCCGAATCCAGGAGCAACGCAGGATCGAACACCCCGTTAAAGCTGGGCGAAGCCGTAAAGCCATCTGTCAGCGCCTGACCGAAATCGCCATAAGTGAGGGGAGCGTAATAGATGCCGTAGCCGCCGCGAAGAACCGTCTGGTGCAGCTTGCCAAACAGTGCTTCGGGGGAATAAGAGAAGCCCAGGCGAGGCGCAAAATTCTTGTGATAGGTCGCCGCTCCAGCCGCACTCGTCCCGCTCCGGCCGTTTCCGGTGCCTCCGAAAATAAGAGCGCCCGGCAATGGAATACCATTGAATCCAATGGCGCCGCTACCCGGAGTAAGGCCAACGTTAGGAGCGTTGGGGTCGAATACAGACTGCGCGCCGCTCGATTCATGCCGGGGCGTTTCGATGTCGTAGCGCAGGCCAAGGTTGAGGGTCAAGTCCCGGCGAGCCTTGAAGTCATCCGCAACGTAGATTGCATAGTAGTTGGACACGAATCGCGGCTGCCTTGAACGCACGGCAAGAGAGACGCTGGCAGGCGCGCCGACGAGAAAACTGGCAAATGGGTCGCCAGTCAGTCTGCCTTGTCCGGGCTCCGCGGCCGTCTGGGCAATATCAAAACCGATGCTGGGAGATTGATGCGATTGATCGATCACGGAGAACTGAAACGCGCGCCAATCCACCCCGAAGCTCAAAGTGTGGCGTCCCCGAATCCAGGAAACGTTATCGGAGACCACCAAGCTGTTCACCACGTCGTCGTCAGCATTAGGAGACCCGTAACTGCTCAGCCCCTGGTTGTCGTTGTTGAAAGCGATCGGGGGAAACGTCGGCCCGCTGGCGCCGGTGAGGCCAATCGCCTTGTCCCAGTCCGTGCCGTTCACGGAGGTGGCAACACTGTTGCTGTTCACGCGATTGAGGCCGACATTCAGATGGTTAAACAAGGTCGGGCTGAAGAAATAGTCCCAACCCACGCGCACATAGTGGGTGAAGAAAGAGGAGAAGAATGTCGTGTCCAACGGGTTGGGCAGCGCTGGCGAGCCGTTGATATTTTCATTATCGCGGCTGCTATAGGAGAAAAAGAGCTTGTGCTTTGCCCCCAGGTTTTGATCGATCCGGAAGGTCATGGTCGTGGAAAGGACGGGGTTGTTGGAGGTGAGGATAAAATTGTTCTGAGACGCAGACTTGTTGGTTGGTTCAGGGATGAGTTTCAGGATGTTCTGCGCAACGGTACTTAGAGAAGGGATTTTGTTTCCAGGAAAAGCTGTGCGGCACTGCTGGCCATTGACAGTCTTCGTCGTCGAAGGATCAAAGATCTGACCTTGGAACATGGTGGAACCGTCACAGGGGTTGGTTCCCAGAGAAGTTGTGGTGAGTAAACTGGAAAAATCTCCTTGGCGTTCGGCGTCGGTAGGCACTGTGCTGGTGATCGTGGAGCCCTGCGTTTGCCGGTATTGTTCCCAGGAGAAGAAGAAAAATGTCTTGTCGCGGCCATCGTAAAGTTTGGGAATCCTGACGGGCCCGCCCAATGTGCCACCGTAATCATTCTTTCGATCCAGATTTCGCGGCTGGCCTTGAAGATTGTTGAACCATGAGTTCGCGTTCAAGTCCTCGTTGCGGAAGATGTCATAAGCGGCTCCATGGTAAGAGTTGGTGCCGGAGCGAGTCGCGAAGCTTTCCACGCCACCCGATGTGCGGCCAAACTCCGCCGGAACGGTAGAGGTCGTGACCTTGAACTCTTGCAGGGCTTCGACGGAAGGAGCGGTCTGATCGAATGCGGAGCCGCTGTCGGCCCGAGCCGTGCTGGCGCCGTCCAGAATCACTTCGTTTCCAAAATTTTGCCCGCCGCCCAGCTTGGCTTCAAAGACACCATTGCTGCTGTCATTGCTTCCCGGCCCTGTTGTACCGGGTGTGAGAAAAACAAAGGCCTCCGGCGCGCGCAAGACACCCTGGCCACCAAGCGCCAGCGGGAGCTCCATAATTTGGCGCTTGTCCACGATGGTCCCCACGTCCGAGGTCTCCGTTTGTAAGGTCGGTACATCCGCGAGGACCGTCAGCGTCTCTTTCACATCGCCGGGCTGAAGAGTGATGTCGAGCGAAGAGGTCGTGTTGACCTGGACCAGGAAATCCTTATGCTCGGAGACCTTGAAGCCCGCAGCTGTAACCGTGAGGTTGTAGGACCCGACCTGCATATTCGAAATCCGGTAAGCGCCCGTATCCGTGGAGGTCGCGTTGTAAACAGCTCCGGTATCTACGCCGGTGGCGACAATGGTCGCCCCCTGGACAGCGGCACCAGAGGAATCGAGAATTGTGCCGGCAATGGCACCACGGTCAGACTGTGAAAGAGCCGTCGCTGAGCTGATGAGCACGAAGAAAGCAACTAAGATGAACCGCTGCGGAACGGTTACAAAACGCATTCTCTGGCCTCCTGCCAAATCGAAAATCTTTGAGGCACCCCTTGGTATGAGGGAGTTGTATAAGGCGATAGGTTTGAGCGATGGCTTCCAACATCCAGTCTGAAGGCACAAATCCGCTCAACAAGCCCCCCAAGCACCCTCGACTGTTGGAAACATTTGGCAATATGGAAGTTATCGTTGTCAAGGATTAATTTTTTGAATGAAGTTCAGACAATCGTTTGTCTGACTGCTCTTAGCATGGTAAAGAAGGGCGGATGGAATTGCTTGGAGTAAGTTCCGAGACTTACTTATCAGGCCTCAGCGGCATGCAATTCGGCGTCACCTTGTTCAGACTATGCTGATGCAGGCCACGCGCGCAAAATAGGACGATTCTGTGGCAAAGGACACCGAGTCAATTGTGACTCCCCGTAAGAAAAGCCAATCATCTGGCGGCAAGCCCGTCAGTCTGAAAATCCTGGCAGACTATCTCGGCCTATGCCCAGCCACCGTTTCCGTGGTGCTCAATAACGTCCCGGGGCGTTCCATTCCGGCCGAGACTCGCGAGCGCGTCCGCGCGGCGGCGCGGAAATTCAACTACCAACCAAGCTTGCTCGCGCGTTCGCTACGGAATCAACGAACTTTCACGGTCGGCATCCTCATTCCTGAATTGAGCGATGGGTATCACACGCTCGTCATGAGCGGCATCGGGGATCACCTGATGCGCGAAGGTTACTTTTATTTCAGCGCGCAGCACCGCCACAAGGCGGATCTGATCGAAGAATACCCACGATTACTGATGGGGCGCGGCGCGGAAGGCATCATTGCTATCGATACAGCGCTCCATCACGAATTATCGATCCCTGTCGTGGCGGTTGCTGGGCATCGCAAGATTGCGGGCGTTACGAACGTAGTTCTGGACCATCGGCGGGCGGCCGAACTCTCCCTTGGCCACCTGCACCAGTTGGGACACCGGCACATCGCGTTCATGCGCGGACAGCCCTTCAGCTCGGACTCCGATGATCGATGGCTCAGCCTGGTGGCTGTGGCCAAGGAGCTTGGACTTGAAATTCGTCCGGAGCTGACTATCCAATTGGAGCGAGACCTGACCTCCCCGGAGCTTGGCTACCCTGTCGTCCAGGAATTGTTGCAACACGGCCGGGCCTTCACCGCGATTGTCTCCTTCAACGACATCGCAGCAATTGGCGTAATTCGAGCACTGCGAGACGCAAATCTGCGCGTGCCCGAAGATATTTCCGTGATTGGATTCGATGATATCCAAGCAGCGGCGTACCACAATCCCCGCCTTACGACCATCCGGCAACCGCTTCGCGATATGGGAGAAAGCGCCGCTCGCATCCTGCTGCAACGAATCCAGGGATTCAAGGAGTATCCCGTAAAGTTTGCCGTGCCTCCTGAGTTGATTATTCGCGAGACCACGGCTTCGCCAAATGCAAAGGCCCTCAGGCGGCGAGTTCGAACTTGAGCCAGAACTGGCCCAAGTGTTCCGTAGGCTCCGACTGCTCCCCCGCCTAATTGTAGTTTTGCACCAAGGCGCAACCGCAAAGACTCGGTTTCCTCCATCCTTTCCAATTTGCCTCGAGAATCTTCATCCAAACATTTTGATCCGGTGCCCTCTTTTGAAAGGCGCGATCGAACTCTCTGAAAAAGAGCTGTACATGTCTGGCCATCAGCTTTGACGTTCGTCTGAAAGAAATCGCAATCGGCTGTCCTGAATTTCCCTTGCAGACAAGGTGTAGCTTGCCCCATCGGTCAGTTGATCCCTAGTCGGAGGTCAATGTACCAGGCAGCAGCTCCAGGTCTTGCGGGCTTGAACCAAAACTGTTCTCGGTACCAGTAGTAATGATGGTTCTGAATTCTTATCCTTCCCACAGAGTTCGGGCAAAACTCTCCAGCCCTGTCTGCGGACCCCACCCCCGCCCCAGCTAGCGAGCTGATTGCGCTCAGAGAAAGTGACTAAAGTGAAACTGAATACAAGAGTAGGGGTGTGTGCGGCGACCGCGGTTACCCTGATTGCCTCCGCGGCGATCCTGAGTGGTTGTGCCGGACTAGTCACGGCAAACGGAACGAATTCCCAGGTCCATCCGGCCATCCTGGTGAACCCGACGACTGTCAACTTTGGTAGTGCCGTCGTTGGAAAACAGATCGCTCAAAGCGTTTCAGTCGCGAACATTGGCAACACAACGGTCAACATAGTCCAGGCGACCGTATCGAGCTCTCAGTTTTCTGTCTCGGGCCTCCCGATGCCACTTTCTCTGCCAGCAGGCCAATCGAGTAACTTTCAAGTTTCATTCAATCCCAATACATCCGGCAGCGTCACCGGTACTCTGTCTGTCATGACTGATGCAGGTGTCTCATCCGAACAAGTTGCACTGTCTGGAACCGCGACACCAGCTCCACAACAGATCAGTTTGAATCCAGCAAACATGAATTTTGGGACCATTACTGTTGGAAACATCGGGAGAGGAACAGCAATCGTCAGCAATATCGGTGGCACGAATCTGACGATTTCTCTAATCACCGTAAACGGAGGACCATTCGCAGTTTCAGGTATCACTACCCCAATCACACTAATACCTAGTGCCAGCGTAAGTTTGAACCTGACGTATTCACCCACTACGGCAGGAAGTGATAGCGGTGGAATCACAATTACTAGCAACGATCCGCAGACTCCCACATCCATGATTTCGCTCGCGGGAACGGCGACTACAGCTGCGGTTGCGCCGACGATCACGACACAGCCGGTGAATCAGACGGTGACGACAGGACAGACGGCGACGTTCACGGTGGTGGCGGCAGGCACGGCGCCGCTCACTTACCAGTGGCAGAAGAACGGCGTGAATATCGCAGGAGCGACGGCGACGAGCTACACCACGCCGGCAACGGCGACGACGGACAGCGGCTCGACGTTTGATGTGGTGGTGACGAACACGGCAGGGACGGTAACGAGCAGCGCGGCGACGCTGACGGTGAATGGGCCGCCTGACACGACGGCGCCGAGTGTGCCGACGGGATTAAGTGCGACGGCGGTGTCTTCGGCGCAGATCAATTTGGCGTGGACGGCCTCCACGGATAATGTAGGAGTGGCGGGCTATAACGTATACCGAGGAGGC
>DASSIO010000098.1:0-5022 GCA_035691825.1 Terriglobales bacterium
GCTCACTGCCCAAACTCGAATGAGACGCGTCTCCTCCGATTGGGTGCTGCGTTTGACCTGCACCGCCAGCCCAAGTACCTGCGCAAATAAAACCGCCACCAGGATGCTTATGTTCCGGTGGCGGCTGATCAGATTCTCCATACTACGGTTCTCAGTTCTCAGTAAACCGGCTCTCAGCTATCAGCCATCAGCTTTCAGTGCCGTCTCAGTGGGGCGGGAATATCAGGGACTCTCAACTTCCATTCCAGTGAACCGGGTTCAACCGAGAGCTGATAGCTACTCAATCGAAATCTTTCTCAGCAGCTTGAAGTCGCTGAGCATCTTTCCTGTACCCAGCACCACGCTGCAGAGCGGATCGTCGGCGATGGAGACCGGGAGACCAGTTTCTTCGCGGATGCGCTTGTCCAAGTTCTTCAGCAATGCGCCGCCGCCGGTTAGGACGATGCCGCGATCGCTGATATCCGCGGAAAGTTCGGGCGGCGTACGCTCGAGCGCAACCCGGATCGCGTTCATGATCGTGGAAACACATTCACTCAGCGACTCGCGGATTTCACTGTCATCAACCGTGATCGTCTTGGGAACGCCCTCGATCAGGTTTCTGCCTTTGATTTCCATGGTCAGAGGCTTGTCGAGCGGATACGCCGAGCCGATCTCGATCTTGATCTGCTCGGCAGTGCGCTCGCCGATCAGCAGGTTATATTTCCGTTTCAGGTAATTCATGATGGCTTCATCCATCTGATTACCCGCCATGCGCACCGAACGCGAATAAACAATGCCGCTCAACGAAATCACCGCGATGTCAGTGGTCCCGCCGCCAATATCCACTACCATGTTCCCGCTGGGTTCCGTGATAGGAAGGCCCGCGCCGATCGCCGCCACCATTGCCTGTTCTACCAGGTGTACCTCACTGGCCTTGGCGCGATAGGCCGAATCCATGACAGCGCGCTTTTCCACCTGCGTAATTTCCGAAGGCACGCCGATGACGATGCGCGGATGCACCAGCATCTTGCGGTTATGCGCCTTCTGAATGAAGTAGTTCAGCATCTTCTCGGTGACTTTGAAGTCCGCGATGACGCCATCCTTCATTGGCTTGATAGCAACAATGTTTCCCGGAGTGCGGCCCAGCATCTCTTTGGCTTCCTTGCCAACGGCTTCCACTTCGCCAGTGTTCTTGTTAATCGCCACAATCGAGGGTTCGTTGACGACGATGCCTTTGCCACGCGCATACACCAGCGTGTTAGCCGTGCCCAGATCAATCGCCAGGTCACTGGAGAAAACGCTAAACAGGGAGCGGAGGTTGTGAGCCCGCGAGCCGTTGGAATGAAATCCGTTGGATGACATACTGAGGTTTTTCTCTCTTGGTCTTTTGACCCTTTTTTCCGGAAATATCCCGGTTTCTAGCCGATTATCTGGAATTCCAGCCTACCTCAATTCTATATGGAAATGCCGCATTTCCACTCTGTACTAAAGTCACCGGGCTGCGAGCGCCGGCACTTCGCGGTCGCTACTGGATGACAACTTTCTTCTGCTGCGTATTTACGCCCCCGCGGGCATTCTGCGCAGTGATCGTTATCACGGCTTCGCCTACCGGAAGCGGCGGAGTGAAGTAATGGAAAGTGCCGTCAGATGCGATCATTGGAACCTCGCGCCCATTCACCATGACCCGCGCTCCAACTTCGGTCTTGCCCGTTACCTCAATTACGTGCCCGTGCTGGACGAACGGATCCAACTCCAGGCCCATCGCCTCGTTTTCATTATTCTTGGCAATGATCGTGAAGCGATTTTTCTCGCTCTCCATCGATTCTTTGCCGTTCTGATCGTAAGACTGCACTTCCCAGTAGTAGGCGCCCTCGCTGAGCCCCGATACTTCGACCTCAGCGGTCGGAACCTTCTTGTCGATAATGGTCGAGGAAAAGAAGGGATTGCGGGAAACCCGCAGGCGGTAGCCAGCGGCATTCGCCATTGGCGTCCAGGAGAAGTCAACATCCTTGGTGTCGCTGGTTGCGAACATGGGAGCCATATTGGCCGGAGAGATCGGAGTTGGCGGGCCAACCTCCTTGATCTTCTCCATCTTGGGTGCTTCTGCTTGGAAACTGACCTTTTCGTAGTCGGCCAGGTGCACGGTTTCACCGTTGCGCACAACCTCGCCGGAACCCTTCTTCACCAGGATCTCGTGCTGGTCGGATTTGGGATCATTGTGGACCATGGCCGCGCTGTCAGGAGCCAGAGACGCGGTAGCTCCAGCCACGGTCACCTTGGAACTGGATCCCTGGACGTATGTCCCCGTAGATAGGTCAACCGTTCCCGTGCTGACCGTGACCGCCACACTTGTCTGTTGACTGTCGTTGGAGGCGTTCTCCTCGATCACGATCAGCGAGTCCTGCTTAACGGTGTAATTGGTGCCGTCATTGAAAACGATCTTCGCCATGCCATCGGAACTGGTCTGGACGACATCTCCTTTTTCCAGCGGCACAGCATAGTCGGCTGTCGTCCAGGTGTTGCTGCTGGACTTTTTCACCTTAACCGCCCCGTCCAGGTTGGTGAAGTGAGCCTGGCGGTTCACTACGGCGCTCTTATCAACCACAGCTTCGCTGGAAATCCTGTCCGCCAGCGCGCTGAAAAGCTTCGTGATTTGCCTGGTTCCCGCTTCGGTCACTTGCGGGAAGGTGAAGTGCACGGCCGCCACAAATATCGCCAGCCCGGCAGCCACAATCAGCGCCACGCTGCGATAACTGACCGTCCTCCACGCGAGGTAAATTCCCGGCTTTCGTTTACTGGACACGGAAGGCCCTAACTCCTGCCAAATCCTTGAAATAAGAGGTAATTCGGAGGTTATCACAAGGAAATTGCGACCCGAATAGGGTAATCACCTGCATGCGGGTACGAAGGTAATCGCTTGGTTACGACGCCCAAAAATGGGAAGCCAGAATGCCGCGTTTTGAACGTAGCTATTGACAACAGCATACCTTGTATAACAAGATATGCTGCAATGAGAGGGACGGATCCCCAGATTCAAGACTCTGCCGACAAATGGGCAGTCCAGCTCCGCAAGGGATGCCTCGAATTGGCAATCCTGGCAGCTCTTTGGGGAGGCAAACTGTACGGCCTTGAGATTCTGCGCACGCTGGAGACAGATTCCGATCTGATCATTTCCGAAGGAACGGTTTACCCCCTGCTCAGCCGTTTGAAAAATGAAGGCTTGCTTGCCTCGGAGTGGGTCGAAGCCGAGGCCGGACATCCCAGAAAGTACTACCGCTTAACTCCGGCCGGACGCCGTCAGGCGGTAGCCATGGCCCGCATATGGGCACGCTTCTCAGCCAGCCTCAACGGGCTCCTAGGTCGCGTGCTTCAGGAAAGCGAATAAAAATGCCGCATTCACAAGACCCGGAAAGAAGAATAGAGAGCTACCTGATACAAATTCGCAGCGGTCTGAAGGGCATTCCCGAAGACCAGATTGCCGACATTGTGCGAGAGCTTCGCACCCACATCGTAGAGCGTGCAGAAAGCTCCGGCACGCTCTCCCCGGCTGCCGTAGAGGATGCTCTTCTCGCGCTTGGAAGGCCCGATCAGGTCACGTCGCTCTACGTTATCGATAACGTTATGGCGCGAGCGCAAGGCAGCCGGATGCCATGGACCGTGCTCCGCGGAATCTTCTTTTGGGCCACGATGAATCTCACAGGCTTTCTGGTCTTCCTGATGTGTCTGATCGGGTATGCCATCGGAACCTCGTTTTTCCTGGCTGCGTTGCTAAAGCCATTCGTTCCCAGCATCGGCCTATGGATCGGCGACCGAGACAGATTCTTTCTCGTACTCGGACAGATATATCCCAATCGAGGCGGTCATGAACTGCTGGGCTGGACCCTCGTGCCAATCGGTTGCGCGCTGGGCGGCGGAACGATCCTGCTGACAACGCATTTTGCTCTCTGGTGCATTCGCAAATTCCGTGAACAGCGCCGGCTTAGGGGTTTTGGGAAGGGCACGGCTTCAGCCGGGTCGCGCCAATCCGTGTGAAGTTGAGCTTTAGCCCCGAGGCTGTTGCAGGAAACAGCGTGGGTCTTATCGCCAATGTAAGAGGCAATGACGAGATGGAACGCGACATCGACAAGAAAATTGATAACTACCTTGGCAGGGTGCGGCTACGCCTGCGTGGGCTGCACGAGCAAGAGATCCGAGAGATCGCGGAAGAGTTACGCAGCCACATCATCGACAAAGCCCAGGCTGGCGGCGAGATTTCTTTTGCCGCCATCGAGAATGCGATTCGCGGGCTCGGCACTCCTGAAGAACTCGCTGCCCAGTATGTGACCGACAACCTCCTGGCGCGTGCGCAAGTGAGTCGGCGGCCGTGGCGCATTCTCAGCGCTCTGTTTCGTTGGGCGACGATGAGTGTGGCTGGCTCTGTTGTTCTGCTGGGCGCCATCGTCGGATATTTGATCGGCATTTCGTTCATCCTTGTCGCGATTCTGAAACCGTTTCACCCGCACAACGCAGGGCTGTGGCGTCTGCCCAGTCCGCCGGGCGACTTCACCGTCTCTCTCCGGCTCGGCTTTGAAAGCCCACCTATAGGAGGGCATGAACTGCTCGGCTGGTGGATCGTTCCGATTGGCTGGATTGTAGGTTACGCGCTCTTGCTGTCGACTACGGCGCTCGCGCTGTGGTTTGTCAAGAAATACCGCCAGTCGCACAGGCTGCCGGGAGCTTAGTCCGGAGTAAACAAGCAGCAGAAAGGTTGAGCAATGTCCACTAACGCTAATTCGGCTGTCACACTCAAGAAAGCTCCGACCTTGAACGAGTCACAAGGGCCATCTTTGTCGGCATCGCGTCGTTGGTTTTCGCTCGGCGAATTTCTGCTGGGCGCCGCAATTGTCATCGGTCATAACGTCTACCACGTCATCCCCAATGAGGTTCCGATCTTGTTTGTCCTGGGGCTGGTTTCTTTGCGTCTTCGCGACGGCGGATGGAAAGCTATGGGCCTGCAATGGCCCGTGTCATGGCGGAAGACGGTCCTGATTGCGCTCGCCGCTG
>DASSIO010000099.1:0-2046 GCA_035691825.1 Terriglobales bacterium
TGGAAGCGCGGGGCCTGTCCTCATCGAGCATCAATCAGAGGCTTGCCGCCGTGCGTCGGCTCGCCTATGAGGCCGCCGATTGCGGCTCGCTCAGCCCTGAACTGGCAGCCGGAATCCGCCGGGTTAAGGGTATGAAGCAACTCGGTCATCGGGCCGGAAACTGGTTGACTCTGGAGCAGTGCTCCACCGTTCTGGACGGCATTACGGGTGACGATCTCAGGGCCAAGCGAGACCGTGCCATGATCGCCATCTTGATCGGTTGTGGGTTGCGCCGTGCCGAACTCGCTGCGCTCGAATTTGAGCACATCCAGACTCGCCAGGGGCACTGGGCCATCGTCGACCTGGTCGGCAAGGGCGGCCACATCCGCACCGTCCCCATTCCGCGCTGGGCGTGCAGCACCACGTCGTATTCCAGTCCATCGATGGTGAGGTGCGTAGTCTCCACGCGCAGCATACGGAGCGATTATCCAATCAAACTGACCTTAGCAAGCAGAAATGAACGATTTGTTGGGGCTGCAGAACAGTTGTCAGTACGCAGCGAACTACACACAGATTTCTAGGGGGAATGTTTTGACTCTCGCCGATAAGAACCGCCTTCGCACAGCGGAGTTAGCCAGCCGATTGGCCTCGGCATTGTCCTCACGGGGAACGTGGGCTATAGAGAATTCAAGTGAACGGGCCAGCTTCTGGCAGACCCAATGGAGGGAATACAGCCGCGTACTGCGGCAGGCATACTCGCCCTTCATCTGTCTGACCACCACTTGGGAATCGGAATAGACGTGAAGCGCCGTGGCGTTCAAATCCAATGCGTATTGCAAGGCTTCAAGGAGGGCGGCGTACTCGGCGACGTTGTTATCATGCCTCCCGATCCACTTGGCAATTCTGGTCTTGCCTCCGTCAGGATGCTCGATCACTACTCCAATGCCGGACGGCCCCGGGTTCCCGTGAGAGCCGCCGTCGACATAAGCCACCAATTCCGACATCACTTCTGCCTACAAGCAACATGCGGTACGGGCGCTCTACCGTCAAGACGCTTCTTTGGTTCGCGTTGCACTCGGCATTATGCAATTCGACCCTGCCTGTACAAAATTCTGTGCAAAAGCGGGAAGTATTTTTTGGTGTTTCGATAAGCAACAGCGGTTCAGCCAATTGCAAGTCCATTCGCTAGTTGTAACCGGCAAACCGACTGCACCAAGAATGGGCATTGACAAGTGTCAACAGAGCGCTTAGCTTCGGTTGCGTCGACGGCTGAAAGGGTTGGTTAAATCAAATTTTCCAGTCCAAAGTAAGCTGGGTGATCGGTCCGACGAGGCAACTCGCCGGGCAACCAGACCCGAAAAAACCGACGGCTCTGCGAGGAGAAGTCGGGGTTTGGAACCGCGAAAGCGGTGATCGCATCAAGGGGCTGTGACGGTGCACGTATCCACGCTGTTGATTCCCTCGCAGGAGTTGGCGGCTAGAGCGTAACCAATGTCACGGCCCTTTTAATTTTGCCTGCCTCGTTTTCTCCCGCATCTGAGCATCGACCACGCAGAGCGCGGCCTCGTCGCTTTCACTTGAGCACAGGCTTGCCGTCTCCGTAGGCACCCAACTCAATATCGCTTGCGGATAGTCAGCACAGGGCAGGAGGCTAACCGTACCACCTTCTCCGCGACCGACCCGAATAGCAGGTGTTGCCAGCCGGTGGCCCCGTGGGTCGCAATTACGATCATGTCCGCCTTCTGTGTCTCCGCTGCGCGTACGATTTCCTCCGCAGCATTACCATGGGCCACAAATGTAGACACCCGTATTGACTTTGCAGACAGTTCTGCGTTGAGAGTTCGGAGGTTCTTGTCAGCATCGGCGTGGAGATAACGCTCATACTCCGGCAGCTCAAAAACGTAGGTGGGATCGGGTGGAAGTGGCGGCAGCACGGGTACAACGTGCAGCAAACGAAGCTCGGCGCCGAAGTGCTGCGCCAAGTCACTGGCGACATTAAGTGCTTCGCGGGCTGGCTCGCTGAAGTCAGTTGGGCAAAGGATTGTTTTGATAATCAGCATCTTCTGG
>DASSIO010000100.1:0-8150 GCA_035691825.1 Terriglobales bacterium
CGGAGAGGTAGGGCCCCCAGCGTTTCCAATATTTCCTGCGTCCGCGATCTTCCTCGAGCCGCTGATCTTCCTTCGTCTGGAGTCTGGCCATGGCTTTTGGGTCCTTCTGAAGTGTCAATGGAATTATGTTTCATGCACGCATCTTTTGCGAGCCCGGATGGCGGCCGGGCCATGCTTCGAGCCCGAATTGGCGCGGCCTGGCCTTTCTGTGCAATTTCCGTTTTTGCATTGCACATGAATCAGCTGAACTCCGCCAGCGCGGCGCCTCATCGGTGGAGAATCGCCGGGAATCAGGAAAAGCCCAGCTGCACGCACAACTCCTCCACAATCTCAGCCGGAGAATGAGTGGCGTCAAGAAGGATGGCGTCGATCGGCTCTTCCAGGTCCGCAAACTGGCTGGCGAGCAGATCCATCTTGGCGAAATGCCCTTTCCTTGCGAGCACTCGCGGGGCGAACAGCTCGTAGCTGCCCTTCAAGTATGCGAACCTGACTTCGGAATTGACACGCAGCTCATCTCGATAGCGCTGTTTGAGGGCCGAGCAGGCCAAAACCACGCTTTCAAGCCTTTCAGTCCATTCGACAATTTTGTCGCGCAATGCCATTAGCCACGGCATCCGATCGGCATCCGTCAGCGCAATTCCTTGCCGCATTTTCTCGACGTTCGCCGGCGGGTGAAAATCGTCGGCGTCCACGAACTCCCACCCAAGGCGCCTTGCGAGCAACCTGCCGATGGTGGTCTTGCCCGAGCCTGTCGTGCCCATCACGATGACAATCATGGCAGTCTCATTCGCGGCTAGTTCCGATCAGCTTTACAAACAACCCTTCATTGGAATTCATCGAGTCAAACCAGAATTGTTAAATGGAGAGTCCTGCACGAATCTGACACGAGGGTGTGACCTCCAAGCTACTACGGTCGCGTAACCGCGGGACCGGGCTGCTCCCGGTGCAACCTTGTTCCAATCTGGGAGCCTTGATTCATGATGGAACCACGTTTGCTCCAATTCGCCTCTGGCCAATCCTTATCAGTAGTCTATCCCTTGCGATTTGAACGTTTTCCCGGCAACTCACGCACCAAGGAGCAACGCCTCCTTGGTGACACCCTTGCAATGAAGGTCAAGAGGAACGGCGACCCCTGGTGATGCCCAGGTCTGCCCGCATTGTGTGGCATCAACCGGGCAACAGAGTAGGCGCCCACAACCCTTCATTGCGAAACCACACCTCCACATCTGCCCCCGAGTCCGGGCTATCTAAACAAAAGCCTCTTCGCACAAACTTCCGCCGAATTGAGCGAAAGGAATGGTGGCTGTGGGCAGCCGCGGTGGTTGTCACTCTTCTGATCACCTTCGGTTTGGCATCCTTTCTCATCGTTGATCGCGCATTTCTTCACGACTTCCATTCCGTTTATGTCCTGCCGCAAGCCATACGGGGGTTGATAGCTTTAGTCCTGTTGTTTGACGTCTACACACTTTATCAGCATTTTCTTATTCACCGCATCCGGCGCGAACTCGTCGAACGGGAGGAGTTGTTTCACCTGATCAGCGAGAATGCCGCGGACATGATTGCCGTCGTGGATATGAATGGAAAGCGAATCTTCAACAGCCTTTCGTACCAGACGATCCTTGGCTATTCGCCCCAGGAATTGCAAGCTTCTTCCGCTTTTGAGCAGATACATCCGGACGATTGTGAACGAGTAAAGAGAGTGGCCGAAGAAACGAAGCGTACCGGCGTGGGGAAGACGCTGATCTACCGCCTGCGTCACAAAAACGGCACCTGGCTGGTGCTGGAATCCACTTCGAGCGTGATCCGCAATGACAAGGGGGAACCGGAGAGACTGGTGATCGTGAACCGCAACATCACCGAGCGCAAGAGAGCGGAAGAAGCTCTGCGGAGATCGGAAGCGGATTTTCGCTCGGTCGTGCTGGACGCCCCATACGGCATCTATCGCGCGACCTTCAAGGGCAGGTTTCTTCAGGTCAACCCCGCGCTCTGCAAGATGTTGGGATATCAGTCCGAGCAGGAACTTTTGAACCGGGACCTGGCCACGGAGATCTTCCGTCACGGCGGCGAGTACCAGCGCTTGACAGAGCTCCTGACTCGAACCGAGGAAATCAAGGACCTCGAAATGGAGTGGAAGAAGCTGGACGAAACGCCGATAACTGTGCGCTGTTCAGGCCGGCGGATCAACGATGAAAACGGGGTTCCCGCTTTCTTTGAGGTCTTCGCCGAGGATGTGACGGAAAAGCGTGTCCTCGAAAAGCAATTGAGGATGGCGCAAAAAATGGAGGCCATCGGACGCCTCTCCGGTGGCATCGCGCATGATTTCAACAATCTTCTGGGAGTCATCATAGGCTACAGCAGGGTGCTGAAGAAATCCTTGGGCGCAGACAACCCCCTCGCCGAGCATGCTCTGGAAATAGAAAAGGCCGGCCAGCGTGCCGCCGCCATGACCAAGCAGTTGCTGGCGTTCAGCCGCCAGCAGGTCTTGACTCCGGAAATTCTTGACCTCAACGCCCTCGCCGCTGACATGGAAAAAATGCTGCCGCGGCTGCTCGGTGAGGATATTGAGGTCTCTCTCGAACTGGGCTCTGCCCTCGGCAGCGTAAAGGCGGATCAGAGTCAGATCGAACAGGTCATCATGAATCTGGCCGTCAATGCTCGTGATGCCATGCCAACGGGCGGCAAACTCAAAATTCAAACCAGTAACGCAATCCTGGATAAGGTCTACACCAGAAGTCATCCAGGCTCCAGAGAAGGTTCTTATGTTCGCCTGACCGTGACTGACACGGGGATTGGCATGGACGCGGCCACGCTCACACATATGTTTGAGCCATTCTTCACGACCAAGGAACGGGGCAAAGGAACTGGGCTGGGCCTCGCAACCGTCTACGGCATTGTCAAGCAGAGTAACGGATACATTTGGGTGGAGAGCACACTCGGAAGCGGCTCTTCCTTTCAGATTTATCTCCCCAAGTATGTAGGTCAGCCGGAGGCGGAAGAGCGCAAGTTTAGTCCGGTTGAAACGTTGACGGGTTCTGAATGCATTCTCCTGGCAGAGGATTCGGAGCCATTGAGAAAACTCGCGCAATCTTATCTGGAAGCGGGCGGATTTAAAGTCTTCTCGGCGGGGAGTGGCGAAGAAGCCCTCAAAGTCGCAGCTAGTTTTGGCGGGACCTTTGATCTCTTGCTGACCGACGTTGTCATGCCCGGGATGAACGGTCGAGTGCTGGCAGAGCACTTGCTGCCGCGGCAGCCCGGAATGCGCGTGCTTTACATGTCGGGCTACACGGACAGTTTCATTGCAGGACATGGCGTTCTAGAGGCTGGAACCCACCTTCTGCATAAACCATTTACGGACGAAGTTCTTATACGCAAAGTCCGTGAAGTGCTCGACGCCGGCAAGCAGTCGCCGCCCGATTCGAATACTCCGGCGGAACTCGCGGGCTCTGATATCCGATCGAGACACTAAAGGGAACCAAACCATGCAAAAGATATTGGTCGTTGACGATGACGAAGCCTTGCGCCGGCTCATGCGATTGGAGTTGAGCGACACTTACGAAGTCATTGATTCCGGAGAGCCGGAGCAGGGTTTGGCGCTTGCCCTCGAAAATAGGCCGGACGCGATTCTGCTCGATCTGCGAATGCCGAAGTATTCGGGCTATGAGCTGCTTCAGACCTTCACGTCCTTTAGCCGCACTCAGCCGATTCCCGTGATTGTAGTTAGCGGAGAGGCAGGAGCGCAAACGAAGGAACACTGCAAACAGCTTGGCGCTGCTGGATACTTTGAGAAGCCCATAGACTTCGATGCCCTGCGTGATTGTCTCCGCCAGGTTGCAAAGACACACTTTTCCACCCCTCGGAACGAGGTCCGCGTACGGCTGCGTGTTTCACTAAAGCTCAGAGGCACGGACAGTTTGGGGAAGAAATTTGATACCTCCGCCGCAACTGAGAACGTCAGTCTAAGCGGTTTTCTGTGTAGCTGTACGCCCGAAATCCCTGCTGGTTCCATTCTGGAAGTTTTCTTGACAGGTAAAACGGAAGACTTTGTGGGCAAAGCCCAAGTCGTTCATCGAGAATCCAAGAACGCTCCTCTTTGGCGCTACGGGTGCCGCTTCATCGAAAAGGTCGGACCATGGGTACTGAAATAGTGACGCCGAGTGGATACCAGCTATGAACCGTACTGCAAACGAGATTTCTGGAGAATCCAACACTCTTCTCCTCCAGGAATCTTCAGTTCAACCGTCGCCGATTCGGGTCCTCGCAGTGGATGACGAGATGCCCGCTGCCCGGCTCCTTTCTATCATCCTGAGCCCGCCTGCTTTTCATTGTGCCACTGCACAAAGCGGCGAAGAAGCTCTCAAGGCTTTACGGAGCGAGCAATTCGACGCCGTCATTTCCGATCTCCACATGCCTGGGATCAGCGGCATGGAACTCCTCACCCAGGTTCGCAGCCTCTATCCTCACCTCGTCTTTTTGGTCTCCACTGGCGTGGATGACGTGGATGTAGGAGTGCAGGCCATGCGTTGCGGAGCCGACGACTATCTTGTAAAACCCCTCCGGGAGGGCGCCGTTGTGGTGAGTCTCGAGCGCGCCATTCGAAAGCGTAAGCTCGAGCAGCAGGTCGAGAACTACCGCGTCCACCTCGAGGAGATGGTTGCGGTACGCACTCGGCAACTACAGGCGGCGCTTCAACAGATTGAGCAGAGCTATAGCGACACCCTGCAGGCGCTCGGTGCGGCCATTGATCTCCGCGACAGCGAAACTGCCGGTCACTCGCGCCGCGTTTGCCGTTACTCGCTCGAGATTGCCGGCGCCATGGGCTGGTCTGATCAACAATTGGAAACGCTGGCGAGAGGAGCCTATCTGCACGACATCGGAAAACTTGGGATTCCCGACGGAATCCTTTTGAAGCCAGGACCTCTCACACCGGATGAGCGAAAGCTTATGCAGCGGCACGTCCAGATCGGATTCGATCTCGTAAAGGATATTCCTTTTCTGGCGGACGCCGCGGAGATCGTTCTCACGCACCACGAGCGCTTCGACGGCGGCGGCTATCCCCGCGGTCTCAAGGGAGAAGAAATCCTGCCAGGCGCGCGAATCTTTTCTGTCGCGGATACTCTCGACGCCATCACGTCCGACCGGCCCTATCGTCGAGCCTCTTCGTTCGAATCCGGGCGCGAGATTATCCGCCAGCTTGCCGGGAGCCAGTTTGACCCGGAGGTGGTGAAAACATTCTTGAACATTCGAGAAGAAACCTGGCCTGCGATCGCAAGAAATCAGCAGAAGCTTGCGGCGTTGTCGCCACAGCTGCGCAGGGCTGTTGAGAATGTTCGTCTGGATCCTCGCGTCTCTTCCTGACTGGTTTACTCCCGGCTGTCCCCGTCTGGCGTTTGCACCCCACACCATCAACAAACTCCTCCAAAACCCCAGACCTGGAAGAACAGTGTATGCACATCTGGCCCAAAGCAAGTCTGCAGTTCCAGAAAGGGAAAAGCGTGAGGATGCCTCAGTCAATCCAATCGGCTCCTTTTGCCCATGAGGATGACCATGGCGGCGCTGATCGCTACTATCCAGGCTCGGAAGTAGCTTACCCACGGGAGTCGAGGCCGCCCTTGGCTCGAACTGATGCAGGACGCCGCACTCCCTGCTCAATTTGCAAGTACACAGTTTCCTGAGTTAGTTCGAATCAAGGTTCGGCACTCCGATTGCATCAATCAACGCCATGGTGAACACCAGCTTGGATTCGCCGGGAGAGAGGAAATTGCGCGTCGGTAAAATCCGGGCCAGAGTCACAAGTCGTACACGTTCAGCCTGTTTTGAGGAACGGCAGAAGTTTCTCCTCGAAAACTTGCCCGAGGTTCGCCATGTCGCTCGTTTGATTCACAGAAGGCTGCCAAATCATGTGCCCTACGATGACCTCGTGCACTCGGGTGTTTTAGGTTTGCTGGATGCTGTCAAAAAATTCGATCCGTCCAGGAGCGCCTCGTTTCGCACGTACGCGCGTATTCGAATCCGTGGTGCGATTCTGGATAGCCTCCGAGAACTTGATTGGGGCCCGCGATCACTGCGTCGCGTCGCACGCAGGATAGAACACACGAAGATCGAGTTGATTGCCGAACTGGGCCGCGTGCCCTCGGAACCTGAGGTCGCAGACCGGCTCGGCTTCAGCTTTGAAAAGTTGCAAGTCCTTATCAAGGAAATCTACTGTTTATCCGTCGCCGTGTGGCAACAGCAATCAGAATCGGCTTTTCAAAAACCGAGGGCGCACGTTTACGCATGGCGCGCAGAAGAAAACCCTTTTGAGTTTTGCGCGCGCTCTCAACGCACACGGTTGCTTGCGGAGGCCATTCATTCGTTGAATGAAAAACAGCGTCTAGCTTTGGCACTTTACTATTTCGATGGACGCACTATGAAGGAAGTGGGTGTGGTCTTACGCGTGCACGAATCGCGCGTATCGCAAATCATCTCCGCTGCGCTCGGACACCTTCGTACTCAGTTGTTTCAGCGGTTCAAGCCTTCCTCGCAACCGCGTAACCCCGTACTAAGTAGCGTTCACGGCCGGATGTCCAAGCGTTTGGCTGACGATCCCTTTCACTCTTCACAGTGAACGACTGCTTCTTCGCAGCTTGGGTAGATGGAAAATATGTTGGTGAAACGGGCTATCTTGAAGATCTCGTAGATATGGTCGTTGAGTCCGGCGAGAGCCAGTTTCCCGTTGACTTTGCGAATGTTCTTAGCCACGGAAATGAATATGCGCAGACCAAGACTGCTGATATAAGTCAGCTCCGAGAGATCCAGCACGAGCCGTCCTTCGCCCCGATCCAGAAGGGCCAGCAATTCCTTTTCGACAGCCGGAGAGGAGTTAGCGTCGAGCTTGCCTCGTAGCCCAACGATTTTCACCTTGCCCCGCGTCTCCTCTTTGATCTCCATTCAAATTGTCCTTTGTGTGCCGTTAACGGGGATCCTCGATTCTTTTTCTCACCACCAGAAGGTTTTTCCCGTCTTTCCGGTCGTACTCGATGCTGTCGGTGAGCTCCCGAACCAGGTGCAGCCCGAGCCCACCGACTCTCCTCTGTTCCAGCGGGCGTTCCAGGTCCGGTGGGGGACTCTGCAGGGGATTGAAGGGGCGGCCATCATCTTCAACTCTGATGACCAACTCGCCGTCTCTTAAATCGGCTTGCACCACGATCTCGTGCCGCTGGTTATCTCCGTATGCGTAGGAGATAACGTTTGCAAGGAGCTCCTCCAAAATCAGATTGAGCTCAAACAGAGTCTTCGGCGAAAGACTGCATTTCTGGCCGAAGTTTTCCAGTTCGCCGCGCAACTTGGCGATTTCGGAGAGGTTGTTGCTTAAGACGATGCGGATCTGCTCATAGACCATGCACGCACCGCCGCCCCCTAAGAGAGGTGGACGGTTCCATCCACCCCGGGTGCTACTTGAAAGTTCGGCTGAAATCCTACCACAGGACCGATGGAGAACTGCCGGCGCGCACCCCTGACTTTGGCCAAGGGTTTTGGGCTCGCAGAGTCGAATTGTTAGCACCTTAGGGTGATAGAATGCGCGCAACGGTCGGGCCGATCATCAACTTTTCTCCGGGTGCGTTGTATTTATGGATGACAACGAGGATTTGAGGCTTGTCCAGGAGTCTCGGCAAGGCAGCCGGGAGTCTTTCGAAAGGTTGATTAGCCGGTATGAGAAGGCGATCTTTAACGCAGCCTACCGCATATTGCGCGACTACGAGGATGCGAAGGATGTCACCCAGAACGTCTTTCTCAAAGCGTTTCAAAACCTCGAGCACTTTGATGCAAAACGCCGCTTTTTTAGCTGGATTTATAGAATCGCGCTGAACGAGTCCATCAATCTTTGCAAGAGCAGGAGGCGGCTAGAGGCGGTTGAGGATACACGGGTGGAGGAAAATACGCCCGAAAAGCTGATGAGAAGAACAGAGCTGGGTGGGGTTGTTCAAGCCGCTTTGATGTCCCTAGGATTTGAGTACAGGGTGGTAATTGTGCTGAGACATTTCAATGACTGCAACTATCAGGAAATGAGCGAGATCCTGGAAATACCGGAGAAGACCGTCAAATCCAGGCTGTTTACTGCCAGGGCTTTGCTGAGAAATAGCCTGGCTAAGAAGGGGATCCTTTGAGCGATT
>DASSIO010000101.1:0-16290 GCA_035691825.1 Terriglobales bacterium
GAGCAGATTGCGAAGCCGCCACTGCCGACAGACAAAGGATTAGGCATACGACCCGAAAAAAAGAGCTTTCCCGTTTCCTGCGGCAACTGGGGACATTGCCTTTCACGCGCACATCATACATGGCGTGGAGCTTGATTAGACTCCGTGGATTCTGATCAGGGTTGATGCGTGATCTTAGCGGTACACCGTGCACGGACTTAGGGAAACTCTGTTTAACTGTCGCACAAGGAAGACACAAGGTCCCTCGACTTCACAGAATTGCCGAGAACGGCAATTCTGCTCCGCTCGGGATGACAGAGTTGTGGTTAGTCAGGGTCTCCTTAGGTCTTATTCTTTGGCAGCTATCCCCAGAGTTTTCATCTTTCGATAAAGATGGCTGCGCTCAAGACCGAGCACCTCGGCGGTTCTACTTACATTCCCGTGATTCTCGTCCAATTTCTTCAGGATGTAATCGCGCTCATAGGCTGCGCGAGCCTGGTGAAGGGTGGAAAACTCCGCGGCACCGGAACGGCGGCTGCCATCGCGATAAACCAACGGCGGCAGATGCTTGCGATCCAGGCGGGTCGTGGTCGGATTCATAATGACAATTCGCTCGATCACGTTCCTTAACTCGCGCACATTGCCCGGCCAGGAATAGCGCATGAGCGTGTCGACGGCATCATCAGTGATATCCCGCGGGCGCCGCCCGTAAGCGGCGGAGAACTCTTTCAAGAAATAGCGCGTCAGCTGAGGGATGTCCTCGTTCCGCTCACGCAGCGGCGGAACGTAAAAGGGGATGACGTTGAGCCGGTAAAAAAGATCTTCGCGGAAGTTGCCCCTGGAGATCTCTTCCTCCAAGTCTTTGTTGGTGGAGGCGATCACACGGGCATCGACGGTGACAGGCTCATCACCGCCCACCGGCGTGAAACGCTGCTCGTCCAGCGTGCGCAACACTTTCGATTGTGTCTTCAGGCTCATGTCCCCGACTTCGTCCAGAAACAGCGTTCCCCCGTTGGCCTTTTGAAACTTACCTTCCTTGTCCGCGCCGGCTCCGGGGAAAGAAGCCCGCAAATGTCCGAACAATTCGCTTTCGATCAGGTCCTCGGGAATCGCGGCACAGTTGAGTTCTACGAAGAGCGCGTCCTTGCGAAGGCTCTGGGCGTGGATGGCATGCGCCACCAACTCCTTTCCCGTTCCGGATTCACCATAAATGAGAACACGGCCGTTGGTGGGCGCCATCAGCATGATCTGCTGCCGCAGAGCTTTCATGGGAACGCTGTCGCCCACGATGACGTTCTTGGGTTGGATCTGCCGCTTGAGATCAAGATTCTCGCGGCGCAAGCGGCCGGCATCGATGGCGTTCTTGAGCAGGATGAGTGTCTTGTCGAGCGAGAGAGGCTTTTCGAGGAAATCGAACGCTCCCAGCTTGGTGGCGCGGACGGCCGTTTCAATCGTGCCGTGCCCGGAGATCATGATGACTTCCGTCCCTTGATCGAGTTCCTTGATCTTCTGCAATGTTTCCAGGCCGTCCATGCCTGGCAGCCAGATGTCCAGAAAGATGGCGTCGAAGCTGCGTTTGCGCAGCAGGTCGAGGCAGGCCTCGCCAGTTTCTGCTTCGAAAGCTTTGTAGCCCTCGTCTTCCAGCACACCCTTGAGTGACTGGCGGATGCCGGATTCGTCATCGACGATAAGGACGTTATGCATGCTGAGGAGCGGCGGGTACGGTAACCGGTTCGGGGGCAACCGGCAGCTCCACAATGAACTTCGCCCCTAGAGGTTTGTTTTCTTCCACGCGAATGAAGCCGTGGTGGTCCTCGATGATGCGGCTGACAATAGCAAGGCCCAGGCCGGT
Organism: Terriglobales bacterium; assembly: GCA_035691825.1. Lineage (GTDB taxonomy): Bacteria > Acidobacteriota > Terriglobia > Terriglobales > Acidobacteriaceae > Gp1-AA122. The sequence goes on from DASSIO010000101.1 coordinate 1,832, forward strand.
GCCACGCTGCTTGGTCGAGAAATAGGGCAGAAAGAGCTTCTCTTTCAATTCCTGCGTGACGCCATGTCCGGTATCGGAGACTGTGAGCTCGACCATATCCCGCCCGCTGAGCAGGGATGTAGAGATGTGGATCTCGCGAACCAGGGAACTCTGCAGCGCTTCGGCGGCATTATCCACCAGGTTCGCCAAAGCTCGTTTGATTGCGTCGCCGTCAGCCATGACCTTGGGGAGATCGGGTGCCAGCTCGGTGTGTACCCGGATACCATCCAGGCGGCCATTGAACATGCCCAGAGTGTTTTCCACGATGCTGTTGAGATTGGCAGGCTGGGGCTGAGACGCGGGGAAACGCGCCAGAGTAGAGAACTCATCCACCAAGGTGCGGACGGTTTCCACCGCTCCGGCGATGGTTTCGGAACAACTTTGAATGATCTCCAAAGAAGCTGGATCGGGCGGACTACCGCGTTCCAGATGCCGGCGGATACGCTCCGCCGAGAGGGCGATGGGAGTCAACGGATTCTTGATCTCGTGGGCTACCCGGCGCGCCACTTCTCTCCAAGCCGCCTGTTTCTGCGCCCGTAGAACATCCGACAGGTCTTCAAAAACCAAAACGTAGCCTAGTCGTTGCTGCTCATGCTGCAGAGTAGCAATCGTAATGGCAAAATTGACTTTGTTGCGGCCAATCGAAATCTCCATTTGGCTTCCGGTCGTGCCCATTCGGTCAGCGCGTCGCAACAGGTGGTAAAAATCTTGGATCAGATCTTCAGCAAACAGGTTGCGCAGGTCCGCTCCAATAATTGAATGGCCAGCGCCGTTGTGCTTGCCGTCGGCGAAGAAAACGCGCATAAAAGCGCCATTGGCATGGGAGACCCGGTGATCGGCATCCAGCGAAAGCACTCCGGTGGGGATACTTTCCAAAATAGTGGCAATGTGGCGGCGGCGGCGTTCCAGCGCGGTGTTTGCGTCAGCTAGCGATCGAGCCGATGCATCAATTTGACGCCGGCTGGCTTCCAGTTCCTCGGCCATGCGGTTGAAAGAACGAACAAGGTCACCGATCTCGTCTGCAGCTCGAACCTCAACCCGGTAGTCGAGACGGCCGCGGGATATCTCTTGGGTCGCTTCCGCCAGCGCCGCTACAGGGCGAGTCACCAATTTTGAGAAAAATAGTGCCAACCAGGTAGTCGCGAATAGCACCAGCACCGTGAGAAGCATCAGCAAGCCCATGTAAGTGCGGCGCACCAGACGGCGTTCCTTGCTGAGCCCCCAATAGCGTGCCTGACTGGTCTCGATCTGTTGCTTGAGATCGGCGAAGTTGGGGGGCAGAGGCATAGCCACCAGAATTTGGCCGCGGTCCTCGACCAGCGCGCTGGCAAGGACGTACTCCGTGCCAGCCCAAGTGAATGTTGCCGGTGTTTTCTTGGCCAATTGCTTCAGGGGCAGCACGGACTTCAGCACCGGCCAGGGAGCGGGCGCGCCAAAACTGGCCTCGGCATTTCCTTCGGAAATGGCGAAGACAAAACCGCCTTGCAGGGTGGCTTCCCGTCTGCGAAATTCTGTTACGGCGGGCGAGAACGTATGTCCTGAAAATGCCCGTTGAGTATCCGGCGAACTGGCGATGGCAATTGCTTCGGCCTTGGCATTGCCAGCCGCGTATTCGGCCAGCAGCGACCCCATGGTTGCGGTTTCTGCTCGGACTTCTTCCACTGGGCTCGAGAACCACTTCTCGATGGATCGGTTCATCAATCCATACGCGAAGAAGAACATCATCATGACTGGCAGGATCGAGAGCAGAAGACTGAATACCACTAATCGAGTTCGAAATTTAGATCCCAGCACCCCCAGCCTGCGTTCGGCGAAAACTTTGAGCAAGTTCCGAACGAGAATGAAAAATAAGGTGACAAACAGCAGGAAAACGAAGGCGGAGAGCGCTGCAAAGATCGCGAGCTGCTGGTTGCTGTCGGGATTCAGGAATGACAGATTGAAGGATGTCTGCGACAGTACAATGCCAAACACCACCAGCACCGCAACCGCCAACAAGATCAGCGCTCGTTTACGGTCGGAAGTTTGCTTTGGGCGAATTGGACCGTTCACAGCCATACACAAAATTCCCCTCCGGCTAAATAAACCGGGCGGGCACGCAGTTGCGAGCCATTATAACGCCCTGCTTCGGGCTGTGCTCCGGACGCGCTCACCTAATGCAAACAGAAACTAATGCGAGATTGCTCAACGGTTCAATATACTAACCTTATTAACTTCCATCTATTCGCAGCAGTATATATTCGAGGTATGTGCTACGGCTTCGTTGCAAGCTAAGCAGCAGCCTGCAGTGCAAGATCAGGGGTCACATACATGCGTGGCTTGTCTCACCGTCCTCTTCGCAATTCATCCCGGATCGCTGCACAATTCGCTTTGGGACGGTACTGACGATTGAACAGCAGACCTGCTCCTCGTGAACCGTGAGAAGAGGATTGTAGCCAGGAATATCTATCCGTGAATCCCCACGTCTGAAAGGCTGTGCAGTGGGGCTGCTCCAGGCAGGCGCGCAAGAGTTCCCGGTAGATTGCTGCCTGAACGGTCAAGTCGGTATTATGCAGAGGCAATCCGGCGGCATCGACGGGCAGCGCCACATCTAGCTCCGTGATATGTACCTGAACTCCTAGTGATCCTAGCCGCACAATGTTGTCTCTTATGCTTGCGATATTTGGCCGCGGATCGGAAGCCACGTGCATCTGTAGGCCAATGCCATGAATCGGCACGCCACGGCTGCGAAAATCCTTAACCATGGCGTAGATAGCGTCGGATTTGGGATTCATAGTCTCGCCTTCTGCATCGTTGTAGAAGAGGAGAGCGTCCGGGTCGGCGGTGTGGGCTAACCGGAAAGCCTTTTCGATGTAGGCGGTCCTTTGTTCTGCAAGGCCAATTCCAGGCTGGTTGTACCAGATCGAGTCCCGCAGGTTGCCACTTTCATCAAACGCTTCGTTAACAACATCCCAGGCAAACACTTTTCCACGATAGTGCCCAACAACGCCAGTGATGTGGGCCTTGAGAATTTCTAGAAGTTCCTTCTCGCGGAAATTTCCGTCCAGTAGCCATTGGGGATTCTGCCGCGCCCACAGCAGTGTGTGTCCTCGTATTTTCATGCCATTTGCCTGCGCAAAGGCGACGATCCGGTCCGCAGGACCAAAATCGAATGTCTGAGAATTCGGTCGTAGGACAAACCATTTCATGGCGTCTTCGGGCTCGAGCATGTTGAACTCGCGGGTGAGGGTAGAGGAGTATGGCGGTTCGGAGAGGCGCTCCGAGCGAACTGCCGTGCCTAGCAAGATTCCGGCTCTGTCGGCGAGCGAGCGAAGTTGGCCCGCCGCGGCTTGTCCGAGGGCCAGCAGTATAACAACGGTCTTTAATAGCAGAAATAGTCTGCGGCAAAGCATTGCCACTCAATTGTGGCGGCAAAGGCTGCTCCCAAAAGCCTATCCATCACATGGGTCCGTGACAGCGGCCAGATATGGGCAATGACCGGCCTGGACTGACAAGCGCGGTCTGCAAACTCGTGTGCGAGCTGCTTACGGAAGTGCATGTACGGCGGGCGCAGGAAGCTTCAGAAAGCCCGAATCTGCGGCGAAATGTATGCGCTTAAGGCGGATATTCACGATTGAATACTTGGGTTTAGTACCAAAGTTACTTTCGCCGTAACCCACTTGCGATGACAATTTGTGTCAACGCGCGCCGCGTTGCCTGGTGTTTGTCGCTGAGGCCGCTGAGCTGGCGCGGAACGATATCAACAATATCTCTCTGCCTATCAGACAGGAGTTCGAGGCATGTCGCAACGGCTGGGCGATCTTCTCGTAAAAGAGAAGGTTATAACCCAGGAGCAATTGCAGCAGGCGATCAAGGCCCAGAAGGAAAGCAACTGCCGCCTGGGTTCCGCGCTCGTCAAGCTGGGCTTCCTTACGGATGAAGATGTCACGAACTTCCTCTCCCGGCAGTATGGCGTTCCCGCAATTAATCTTTCGTACTTCGAAATCGATCCGGCTGTCGTCAAGCTCATTCCCTTTGAGACCGCCAAGCGATACCAAATTCTGCCTCTTAGCCGCGTAGGCGCTTCGCTCACCATCGCCATGGTAGATCCGACGAATGTCTTTGCCATGGACGATATCAAGTTCATGACCGGCTTCAATATTGAGCCGGTGGTTGCGTCGGAAAGTTCCATCAACGAAGGCATCGAAAAGGCATATGGCACAAGTAACCAGGAAGACCTAGAGACGGTCATGCAGTCGATGACCGACATGGGCGAAGCGGACGTCGAGTTGCAGAGCGAGGAAGAAGAGCTTGGCCTGGCAGATCTCGAAAAGGCTGCTGACGAGGCGCCGATCGTCAAGCTGGTGAACCTGATCCTAACCGACGCGGTGAAAAGAGGCGCCAGCGATATTCACATCGAGCCTTACGAAAAAGAATTCAGGGTCCGCTTCCGCATAGACGGCATGTTGCAGAGCATCATGTCGCCTCCTTTAAAGCTCAAGGACGCAATTACCTCCCGTCTGAAGATCATGGCAAAGCTCGATATCAGCGAAAAGCGGCTGCCGCAGGACGGCCGCATCATGCTGAAGATGAATATCGGGGGGCGCAAGAAGCAGCTCGACTTCCGCGTCAGCACTCTGCCCACATTGTGGGGCGAAAAAATCGTGCTGCGGCTTCTGGATAAGGAAAACCTCCGCTTAGACATGACTAAGCTGGGTTTTGAAGCAGAGTCGCTGGTCAAGTTTGAGAAAGCGATCCTGAAGCCCTACGGCATGGTATTGGTCACCGGACCGACGGGGTCGGGAAAAACCAACACGCTGTACTCCTCCATCGCACGTTTGAATCAGCCCGATACCAACATCATGACCGCCGAAGACCCAGTTGAGTTCCAGTTGCAGGGTGTAAACCAGGTGCAGATGAAGGAACAGATTGGACTTAACTTTGCAGCCGCCCTGCGTGCCTTCTTGCGGCAGGACCCCAACATCATCCTGGTCGGCGAGATTCGAGATTTTGAGACCGCAGAAATTGCTATCAAGGCCGCTCTCACGGGCCACCTGGTTCTATCGACGCTGCACACCAATGGCGCTCCGGAAACCATTACCCGCCTGATGAACATGGGCATTGAGCCTTTCCTGGTAGCCACCTCAGTGCACCTGATCTGCGCTCAACGATTGGTGCGCCGCATTTGCAAAGACTGCACGGAAACCATGGAGGTACCGCACCAAACCTTGCTGGAAGAGGGCTTTACTCCGGAGGAAGCAAAAACGGTCAAGATTCAGAAAGGGAAGGGTTGTTCGGTCTGCAACAACACCGGATACAAAGGCCGCGCTGGATTATACGAAGTCATGGAAGTGGACGATGACATTAAAGAGCTGGTGCTGGTGGGTGCCTCGGCTGTCGAGTTGAAGAAAAAAGCAATTGAGCGGGGAATGCTGACGCTTCGGCGCAGCGGTCTGATTAAGGTTATGCAGGGCGTTACTACGCTGGAAGAAGTCGCGCGCGAAACGATTCACTAACGAGAAGAGAAGGGAAGGAATATGGCGCTTTCGCTAAGTGATCTGCTGAAACGAATGCTGGAGATGGGGGGAAGCGACCTTCACATAACCACGAACTCGCCGCCTCAGGTGCGCGTGCACGGGCATCTGGTTCCTCTTGACCTGCCTCAATTGACGCCGGCTGAGACGAAGCAACTCGCCTACAGCGTTATGACGGATTCCCAAAAGCACCGGTTCGAGGAAAACCTGGAACTGGACTTTTCGTTCGGCCTGAAAGGGCTGGCCCGCTTCCGCGCCAATTTGTTCAATCAGCGTGGTGCGACGGGGGCCGTATTCCGCTTGATTCCATTCGAGATCAAATCGTTCAACCAGCTTGGACTTCCGGCGGTGGTCAGCAGATTATGCGAAAAACCACGCGGCCTGGTGTTGGTTACGGGCCCGACCGGGTCGGGTAAATCGACCACCCTGGCTGCCATGATCGACAAGATCAACACCGAACGGCACGACCACATATTGACCATTGAAGACCCCATCGAGTTCGTGCACATGAACAAGAATTGCCTGGTGAACCAACGCGAACTGCACGCGGACACCAAGAGCTTTTCCGACGCGTTACGCGCCGCCCTTCGTGAAGATCCCGACGTTGTGCTAATCGGTGAAATGCGAGACCTGGAAACGATTGAATCGGCGCTGCGAATCGCGGAAACCGGCCACCTCACATTCGGCACGTTACACACCAATTCGGCATCGTCGACGATCAACCGAATTATTGACGTCTTTCCGGCACACCAGCAGCCGCAAATCCGGGCGCAGCTGTCGCTGGTGCTGGAAGGCATCATGTGCCAAAGCCTTCTGCCGACTGCCGACAACAAAGGCCGCGCCATGATCATGGAAATAATGGTGCCGAACGCAGCCATTCGGAACCTGATCCGCGAAGACAAGATTCACCAGATTTATTCGGCTATGCAGTCGGGCCAGGACAAGTTCGGGATGCAGACCTTCAACCAGGCGTTGGCAACAGCGTATCTGCAGAAGCAGATCACGCTGGAGATGGCGCTAGCGCGCTCCAGTTCGCCAGATGAACTGCAGGAGATGATCAGCCGTGGCGCAGGGCTGCTGAATCGTGGGACAAGCGGCACTATGGCCCGGGCAGCGACGCCGGGGAAACGGTGACGGTTGCATGAAGTACCGAAAGCAGCATGTCGCGCAGCAAAGGCGCCGTAAGGCAATTCGCTAGGAGAGGCATACCATGCCAGTATTTACATTTTCAGGTAAGGACGCAGCAGGACAGAAGGTCACGGGCGAGCGAACGGCCGTAAACAAACAGACTCTGGCCGCGCAACTGCGCCGCGAACGCATTATGCCCGGTTCCATCCGGGAAAAGGGCAAGGAGTTCTCGCTGCCCACGTTCGGCTCGGGCAAGGTGAAAACCAAGGAGATCGCCATCTTCTTCCGGCAGTTCTCGGTCATGATTGATGCCGGCCTGCCCCTGGTGCAATGCCTCGAAATTCTGGCTGCCAACCAGGAGAACCCGACCTTCCAGAAAACACTCACCGGCGTACGAACTACGGTGGAAGGCGGCGCGACCCTGGCCAATGCGATGCGCCAGTACCCCAACGTATTCGACGACCTCAGCACCAACATGATTGAGGCCGGCGAAACCGGCGGTATTCTGGACATTATTCTGCAGCGCCTGGCTACCTACGTCGAAAAAGCTGTGCGCTTGCGGGCGGCGGTGAAGTCGGCTCTGATTTATCCCGTGTCGGTCGTCAGTATCGCTGTGCTGATTGTCGGCGCGCTGCTCAAATGGGTGGTCCCGATCTTTGCCAACTTGTTCACCGGCTTAGGGGTCGCACTTCCATTACCGACACGAATCGTCATGGGCCTGAGTGCCTTTGTGGGGCATTTCTGGTGGTTTTTCATCGTGGGGGCTGTAGGGTTGGTCTTTGCGCTTAAGCAGATTCGCAAGCACCCCAAGGGAAAGTATGCATTCGATGCTGTCCTGCTGAAAATGCCCATTCTTGGTTCGCTCCTGCGCAAGATCGCGGTAGCACGGTTTACTCGTACGCTGGGAACCTTGATTACGTCTGGTGTGCCTATCCTGGAAGGCCTTGCTATTACGGCCAGGACCTCGGGGAACGCGGTTCTCGAAGAAGCGCTGATGAAGGTCAGGAAAGCCATTGAAGAAGGCCGCACCATCGTCGACCCATTGAAAGAATGCGGTGTATTTCCCAACATGGTGACACAGATGATTGGCGTCGGTGAAGCCACGGGTGCCATGGATTCCATGCTTCAAAAAATCGCCGACTTCTATGAAGAGGAAGTCGATGCAGGGACCAAAGACCTGCTGGCACTGCTGGAGCCCGCGATCATCGGTATGTTGGGCGTAACCATTGGCGGCATAGTAATTTCGCTCTACATGCCGCTCTTTGCCATGATTGCTAAGCTGGCCGGCTGAGACAAAGGGAACAACGTTGCTGCGATTCCGCAGCCACAAGCGGCCTCGCGACTGCGCCGGGGTCAGATGGATGGAGTCAGGATCGCACATGCAGTCAATGTTCGACGAGCGGCTGTGGCTGAAGTGGCTGGTTAGAGTTCGGATCCTAGTGATTACGCTCCTTTTGGGGACTGAGCTGGCGGTTCGGCAGTTCACTCCTACAACGGTCGCCTTGCAGCCGTTCGTTGCGACAATATTGCTCTGGTATATTGTCGCCGGCTTCTTCATCCTACTGCTTTCTTTCTGGCGTCGCAGCCGCGCGCAATCTGTTCTGCAGGTTCTGACTGACCTGGTGTTCGCTACCATCCTGGTACAAGTGACGGGTGGAGTTGATAGTTCGTTTAACTCACTTTACCCCCTAATCATCATTGTTGCCTGTATCTTATTGCCTAAGATCTGGGCCTACCTGAACGCGGCGCTTGCGTTCCTGCTTTATGGCACAGTTCTCGAGCTGAACAACCTCGGGCTTCTGCCCACGTTCTCCGCGGGGCGGGTCGACTGGAAATCTCTGCAAGCCATCATCTTCATCAATCTATTTGGCTATTTGACGATCGCTTACCTGGCGGCGCAACTGGTCAGCAAACTTCGCCAGGCGGACGTGCAGCTGCAAGATACCAGCGGAGAGCTGAAAGACCTCCGCGCTGTGCATGAGAACATCATTCAGTCGATCAGCGCCGGGATTATCACGACATCGCTGGATGGGCGCATCACTCTGGTGAATAGTGCGGGCCAGGTTTTGCTTGATAGCAGCGAGGCGGAACTGGTCAGCACTCGTATCGGAGATTTGTTCCTCGACCCGCTTCCTCGAGTTGGAGCCGGCCGGGCACACGGCGAAGCGCGGTTCACTGCTAAAAATGGTTTTCGCAAAACCTTCCGTGTCATTGTGTCAATGTTAACGGTGCCACAGCGTGGGCCGGTCGGTTTTGTCTACAGCCTCGACGACTTGACGGCCATTCGGAGACTGGAGCGGGAAGTCAGAATCCAGGATCGCCTGGCGGCCGTGGGGCGGCTCGCCGCAGCCATTGCGCATGAGATTCGAAATCCCCTGACATCGATCGCCGGTTCTGTGCAGATGCTCGAGAGCATCGCAGCTCTGAACGAGGAGCAACGAACTCTGGTGCGGATTGTGACCCGCGAGTCCGAGCGCCTCAACGCTATCATCACGGACTTTCTTGCGTATTCCCGCAGCAAACGCTACGAGTTGGAACGCGTTGATCTTTTGCAGTTGCTCAACGATACGCTTGCCTTGCTGGAAAACCGGCTCGTCGCGGAAAACACTGGGATTGCCATCAGACGTGAAATTGCCGTGGGGGAAGCTCCCGCGGTTGCCGACGGTGACAAGATCAAGCAGGTGTTCTGGAATTTCTGCGAAAACGCGGTGCGTGCCATGCCGCAGGGCGGCACCCTCACGGTGGCGCTGGAGGCGGTGGGCGACGATTGGCAACTCACGTTCGCTGATACCGGCGCCGGCATGAGCCCACAAGAAACAGAGAAAATCTTTGAGCCATTCCAATCCAGTTTTGAAGGTGGAACCGGACTTGGATTGGCTATCGTTTACCAGATTGTGCAGGCCCACGAAGGCAAGGTTTGGGCGCGGTCCAAACAAGGCCAGGGTACGACCTTTGTTTTGCGCCTACACCGCGCCAGCGCCAGCGAAGCTGTCGAAGTGAAGAAGGGACCTGCAGCCAGCGGTTTGAGCGTGGCCGTTGCCGCGGGGCAAGGAGGAGCGCATGCCTAACGTGCTGGTATGCGATGACGAGCGCTCCATCTGCGAAATGCTGGACATTGCTCTGCGCCGCGAGAGTTACAAGGTTGAGACTGTCAATTCCGGTGACGCCGCCAAGAAGAAGATCGATGGCGCACTCTACGACGTCATCGTAACCGACATCAAGATGCCTAAGACCGACGGCATCGAAGTGCTTCGTTACGCCCACCAGATTTCTCCCGATTCCGCAGTCGTCCTGATAACCGCAGTAGATGACTACGAAGCCGCCGTGCAAGCGGTAAAAGCCGGTGGTGCGTCGGATTACATCCGCAAAGGTCCCGGGATGGTGGAGGAGATCAAACTCGCAATCCGCCGTTCCCTGGAGAAGGTCGCACTGAGCCGGCAGAATTTTGCTTTCAAACGCGACGCGGCCACCCGCAACTCCCTCGATAACATCATCGGGGTAAGCGTCGCAATGGAGAAGCTGAAAGAGGTTATCCGGACGGTTGCTTCCACCAACAGCACGGTATTGATTCAAGGCGAAAGCGGAACCGGCAAAGAGCTGGTGGCACGCGCAGTACATGTCTGTTCACCGCGAGCCGCCGAGCCATTTGTGTCGGTGAATTGTGGCGCATTTCCGGAAACCCTGCTCGAAAGCGAGCTGTTCGGCTATGTCAAAGGCGCATTTACCGGGGCTAACCAGAATAAGCGGGGCCTGTTCGAGGTTGCTGACGGCGGGACTATCTTTCTCGACGAAATCAGCGAGATGACCCTGGCCATGCAGGTCAAGCTGCTGCGCGTTCTGCAGGAGCGGAGTGTGAGGCCCGTTGGCAGCACGGATGAGATCGCCATCGATGTGCGCGTCATCGCCGCCACCAACCGCGATCTCGATAAGCAAGTTGCGGAAAACCTGTTCCGCGAAGATCTGTATTACCGGCTGAGTGTCATTCCCATCTCAGTTCCACCATTGCGTGAGCGGCGAGAAGACATTTCCTTGCTGGTAAATCATTTTCTGAAGAAATATGCGCCTGCGGCGAGCAAGAGCATCGCCCGGATCAACAAGATCTCGCTGGATGCACTTTGTGGCTACGAATGGCCGGGGAATGTCCGCCAGCTGGAGAACACCATCGAGCGAGCCGTGGCCCTGGAAACCAGCGACGAACTGCATGTGCAGCTTCCCGCAGAGCGTCCCAAGGCTCGTGCCGCGGCCGCAGCGGCAGGAGGCAGCTTCATGTCCGGCTCCGGTGCAGTGCTGCCGGATGGCCTCGATATGGAAAAATATGTTGCCGATATCGAGCGCTCGCTGCTGCAAGCTGCACTGGAACGCTCGAACGGAGTTCAGACTAAAGCCGCAGACGTCCTGGGAATCTCCTACCGCTCATTCCGGCATTTGATGAAGAAGTACAACCTGTAAGGAAGAAGTGGGTAGTGGATAGTGAATAGTGGATAGTGAGGGGCAGAGACAGGAAGCGTTGGCAAGGACCTCTTTACCACTGACCCCCAACCACTAGCCACTAACTACTGCTTTTCTTTAACTGCTGTTTCCAACCCAAGATTCTCGCTTTATTGCCTTCGGCTTCGGCCTCAGGGATCAGTCCCTTTTTCTGATAGAGGATCGATAACCGGGTGTGGGGAAGCACGTCATCGGGGTCGAGCTCGGCCAGGCGTTTAGCAATCTCTATGGCTTCGTCATACCGGCTCAAATCCTCCAGTGCGCGAGTGAGGCCATGCAGCGCATCGGTAAACGTTGGATCGGCCGCTGAAGATTTCTGCAGTTCTTCGACCGCCGCCTGCTGATTCCCCTCCGCCATCAGGTCGAGCGCAGCATAATAGTGATCCTCAGCCCGCTGCCGGGCAGTGTCGTCGGACATGAGAACGATTTTAGCTGAGGGGATGGCGCGCCGGGCGAGCGCTCAGGGTTGTAATGAGCACCACGGGCAGGACGGGCGACTATCGAGAAAACAATAAAAAGGGAGGGCCGGACGCCCTCCCTAAAACTAGCGGCTAAGAGCTAGAACTCCCAGCGAACAAACAAACGCCCATAGAACGGACGCTGGAAGCCAGGCTGCACGATCAAGCCACCGACCGTTCCTTGGTACGGCTTAAGGAAGTCGGCGTTCTTGACCAGGAACGAGCGGTCCTCGTTCTGGTCAACCCTGAGCTGGGTTCTCTGGTTCGTGATGTTGAACAGGTCAGTCCCGAAATGCAGGCGCTGCTTCTCCGTCAACTTGAGAGTGTAGTCGGCGTGGATGTCGGCCTGTCCGTCGGTCGGCGTGCGACCCAGGCTGCCGCGGCCGCCTACTGGGATTTCTCCTGCGTTCTGATAGGCCGGGTGAGCCCTCAGATCGTTGATCGGAATGCCGCTTTCCACCCGCACGCCAGTTCCCAGCGTCAGGTTCTTCAGGAAACTCTGCGTGAACGAGTAGCTGACAAACATGTTGAGAGTGTGGTGCCGGTCAGTATTGAGCCAGCCTGGTTGAAACTGCGTGCCCAGCAGCCCGAAGTCACCCTGGACAAAGTCGAAGAGCGAGCTGATGCTGGGGTCGCTCTGGCCATTGTCGTTGCGGAATGCGCCTTCATAGTTGCCGGAGAGTTCCGACCAGCGATAGTTGGTGCGCATCTGCCAGCCGGCACTGAAGGTTTTGTTCACCTCCAATTCCACCGCCCTGTAGTTGCGAACCGGGTTCACGAAGCCGTCGGGCTTGCCGTCCTTGCCGACAGTGCCCGCAACATCGGGGTTGGTGATACAGAAGTCGCCGACACTGTTGCCGGCAAAATCAGTGGCTGTGCCGCCAACTCCGCTTGGGCAAAGCGCGCTGGGAATGACGACGCCTTTGGCATTCACCGGAAGCGCTGCTGCCGGGAAATCAACCTGGACGGGATTGATAAACAGATCGGTTCCGGCAGTTGGATTGGAGATGAGATAGTTCTGGTTCAGGCAGCACTGGAAGGCCTCGGGCGAGATACCGGCCATGTCTTCCACTATGCGCCTGAGGCGGCGGTCTATGAATCGTACCTCCGCCACGATGCCCTTTGGGAATTCATGCTGAACTCCCCCGACCCATTCCTGGAGATACTGCATCTTGGTTCCGGGAGCGATGCTGGTCGTTGAAGAGAGGCTGGGACTTGTAATCGTCGTGAGGTAGTGTGCATCGTCAAGCAAAGGATTGGCCAGAGTGCCATCCGAGTTGATGACCACGTTGCCCGATGCATCCGAGACTGGAGCCCATGCGATCACGGGATCGTCCAGTTCGTTGCTGAGCGAGCGGATTGCCATATCCAGAGGAATGGCGTAGCTGTAGCGAGCGAAATTGCCATAGATCTTCGATTTCCGGTTGCCCAGGGGATCGATGGAGAGTCCGATACGGGGCGACCAGTTGTCGGTGTAAACGAAGTGGGTGTGGAATTTGTCGCCGGTGAGGAAATCAGTGTAAGGCGTACCTTGCATCCGCTGCTGTTCCCAGCGCCAGCCAATGTTGAATGTGACATACTTGTTGATAGACCAAGCATCGTTCAAGTACGCCGCATGGTAGGTCCCATTGGTGTCGAACGGCGTCTTGCCAAATTCGCCGCGCGTCTGCCGCAGGTAGACATGCTCAGTCCCCACACCGGGGACAAACATAGTAGGACAACCCACTAGACCAGTTCCGCAGACGCCTTCCGATGAGGTGATGCGAAGCTGGAAGCCGGCGGCGTCAGACAGCAGACCGGCAGCCTCGGGAAGTTCCCAGTCAGCCGCCATCGTCGGCGTAACTGTGAACAGCGGACCCGTGCGGAAACGGTCCCCCTTATAGAAGTTACGCTCGTAGTGATAACCCAGGCTGAAGGTATGCGAGCCCAATTTGTCGACAACCTTCTGGGTGTCGAAGGTCAGCCCGTAATTATCGCCTTTGGTGGTTTCTGTATACCCAACACCCTGCCGACGGTAAATTCCGGTCAGCGGACCCAGAGGGCCGTCCAGCGTGCCGGGAGTAAGCGGCGTAATGCAACTGGATGAGCCCGTATCCCCAGTGAAGCCGCAGCCAGTGTAATCATCGATCTGATAGGCGTTCCGGTCGAGCGGGTTCTCCGTTAGGTAGTTGTGTCCCCAGGAGAACGAGGTGTTGAATAGCCATGTCGGCGATAAGGTCGCGTTGTAGCGAGCCACCCAGTTCCGGGTACCACTGGACAATTTGCTGAAGGTCGTGTTGCTGAAGGTGTCCGTGGTATTGAACGCACTGGTATTGCTGCGCGTCGGATCGCCATAGAGTGAAGTTTCCAGCACATGCTTGTCGGAAAGCTTATAGGTAAGCTTGGCGGCATAGTTGTAGCTGGTTTGTTTCAAGTCAACCGGCGTTCCAGATAACGGGTAGGAAAACACGTTATGCAGAGTTGCCAGTTGGCTGAACTGCGTATTCCAGGAAGGATTGAAGGATCCGAAGAAGAACAGGCGGTCCTTCATTCCGGGAACATAGCCGCCAATTTCTCCGGCAATGTCGTACCCACCTTGGTGCTTCAACAGACCAGTTTGATTCAGACGGTTAAAATTGTCGGGATTCAGACGTCGCTGCTCAAATGCCTGTGGTCCAAAGAACCCCGAAACGCCACCGTGGTATGCGCTGCCGCCGGACTTGGTAACGATCTGAACCAGACCGCCTGTGCTCTTTCCGTACTGCGGCTCATAACCGCCGGTCTTCACCTGCACCTCTTTCACAAAAGAAAGATTGATGCCGGTCGCAAGAGGACCGTACACGCGAGAGTAAACCCC
>DASSIO010000102.1:0-5550 GCA_035691825.1 Terriglobales bacterium
CGGAATCCCGTCATCCGGGCCAACCGGCCAATTGAATGACTATTTTTGTGCCGGCAAGAAGTGAATCGTGTTGCGCGGATAGTCGACAGTCATGATGACCTGCGGCAACACGTCTGAACCGATGCCCAGTAGGATCGGAGAAGGCAGATCCTTGCTGATACCGCTAAAGTTATCCTCGCGGGCCGAGCGCACAGAGAATTTCCACGTCCCGATGTGGACGTTGCTCACCGCGTAGCCATGAGCGTTGCTCGCCAGGTTCAGTTTAATGGCAAGCGAACGATCAACGCAGGTGCGACTCTTGCCGGTATCAATCTGAATGAGCACTTTGCGCCCATTCACGAAGCCTTCCACCACGAGCATGCCAGGAAGGCGCTTGCTCGGCACCAGGGAGAACTTCTCCCCGGGCGCATTCGCCGGGATTCGGGAGTCCGAGACGGCCAGAAGCCCCCGCTGGTAATCAAGCGTGAATCGTCGGTCGAGCAGGTAATACGGTCCGAGCAGGCCGTCGAGGTTCGGCTGGTCCGCCTCAGCCGCCGACTGGTCGTGCCACGTGCGCCCCAGAGCGGTCACGGAGTCCGTGCGAAAGACGCGCCATTTCCCGACCAGGGCCCCACTGCTGTCGTAGCTGGGCTCTTCGCCCGTCACCGGCAAAGCCAGCTGCGCGGCAACCTGCGCGCTGACGACCAACCTGCGCATGTTGCCTGTGTCGAATGGTAACTCGATTTCCTCCCCATTGATGCTCACTCGGAGATATGGGAATCCAAGCCTGCCAATGCGGGCGGGAAAGACTTCCCTTGGCTTATAGCCAAGGTCCACAAGCCACTTCGGTTGGGCTTCTCGTTCCTGCGCCCAGGCCGCTCCCAAGAGAGCGACAACCACCACGAACATCAATTCAAGTTTCTTCATGGGATGAGGGGTCCGAAGGCTCTTCTGATTCCTCTGCGCGCCGCAGCGACATTCAACGAGGAGGATACCATCGCTGTACTTCTCACATAGGAGAAGCGCAACTGGCTCCAAGGGTGCGGCTGGCAGGGGCCAACTCCTTCCATGAGAAGGCCGATCCCTGCCAAGAATTGGTTTTGTTTTTTCCTGTAAGAGTTTTTGCTCTTTCCATGATTTTGTCCATCTCTGTCCCGTTCAGCCAAGCCGCCTGGTTAACCGGGTTACCGCGGAAGTAGGTACTAGCCCGAAGATGAAAGGTAACCCAACTCATGACCTCAGCGCGATTGCTGGCAGTTTTGGCAGTATAAAACATCCACTCGAAAAACCCATACTTGCAGCCATGCATTATTCGAGGTACGTCATGGTCTCCAGTTTTCGAAAACTCCGAAATAAGCTATGTGCGGCATTGGCCTTGGGATGTCTGCTGGGTATCGGCACAAACGTCAAC
This sequence comes from Terriglobales bacterium, assembly GCA_035691825.1. Taxonomy (GTDB): domain Bacteria; phylum Acidobacteriota; class Terriglobia; order Terriglobales; family Acidobacteriaceae; genus Gp1-AA122. The sequence goes on from DASSIO010000102.1 coordinate 1,391, forward strand.
GCTCAGGAGCGTATGACGATTCAGGCGACTGCAATGGGCACGAGTACGCAATTGGGCAAGATATACAACGTCAACATAATGATTGAGCAGTTTTCGACGCCTGAGGATCGAAAAGCCCTGATAGATGCGTTCAAGCGCTCGGGCCAAGACGGGCTCGTGAGTGTCCTTGAGGACATGAAGCAGAAAGGGCGAATCAGATTCTCTAGTGGGGGTGTGGGCAACGACATCAAATACATCATGGAAATGCCCGCGGAGAAGGGGCACCGCCGACTGCGCCTCGTTACCGATCGCACTTTAGCGTTCGGGGAGTTGTACCAGGGAACCCGTTCGAGGGACTACACCGTCGGTGCCATCGAGTTGGATCTCACGCCGGACGGCAAGGGCTCTGGCACAGTGTTACCAGCATGCAGACTGACCGTGAACAAGAAGAAGCAACAGATAGAGATCGAGACATATCAAAACCCCTGGAAGCTCTCAAACTTCCTGATTTCCAAGGACTGAGAAGCACTGCCAGAATTTTGCCGCGAGTGACACTCGTTCCGGCAACTCAAGCTGCGGGCACCAGGTTAGATTGGTTGCGTGTTAGAACCCATTTCGCCGGTTCCCTCCGCACAAAATAACACAAATAAATATCGACGCGTCACCGCAAGCCGGTAAACGGGACTATCCTTCATTAAGGGCCGAGTACAAAGTTCTCCGGTAAGTCGCCTTATCGGGACTTAGCATTCCAGGCTGATTGGATGAAGGCGTCGGCTCCTAGCTCCGAGTAAACCGGGGCTCGGGGTTTGTACTTGCAAACCCCGAAATGAATTGGCTGTGGGAACGACCGAGGCTCGGAAGAAAGGAGCCGAGCAATGATCATTATGGGATGTGATTTTCATACACGCTATCAGCAGATTGCCATGGCCAGAGAAGAGACCAGCGAGTCGCTCCTCGATCGGCGATTCGACCACGCCAGCGGCGAAGCTCACGCGTTCTAGCGGAGTTTGCAGGATTGGTGCGAGCCGGTGCGTGGGCATCGAAGCGACCGGCCCCACGCCGGGGAAAACAGGGTCAGGATCAAAATTGCTTTAAGGTGCAAAAGGTGACCTACGCGCGAGTGCCCCACCCGCCCGACGCCTTCATCCAATCAGCCTCGCTTCATACCCTGCCGGAAAAGGAGGACGGTGCCATAGCCAACGGAAACCAGGACGAGGAGAAGGAGAAAGGGCCGAATCGCGACCGGGTAGGGAATCCTGGCCGCCAGTCTCGGGAATAGCGCCAGTAGGACTATGCTTCCAAAGACGGACAGCCAAACGGTAATCAGGATTCTGCGAAACATCGTGATCTATGCCTCGACTCTTGCTCTCCGAAATACTTGGGGAAGGTATACGAGGTAACAGTATGCACAACTTCCCCAGCAAAAACCGACTAGTAAAATAAGGAACCATATTCGCCGGGCCCATCGGCTCGCGCTGTCGATTCGAACCCAATAGCGCCACATCCCAAGCCAGAGAAAGAACAGTGCGACAGGTCCCAGAATCCCCAAGATGCCCCATGGAAGGCGCGCCCAGAAGGACATGGGTTCGGTGTCGATCCTTCCGAGGAACATGGGAGTTACAGCGAGCACGAGAAACGTGGACACCAGAAAAAGGCCTGCGGCCCGCCGGGTCATGAGCCAATCATCATTGAACCAGTTCCATACCATAGACATTCTCCTCCGGGCTAATTCAATTGTGGCACTGATTGTTCGTATTGGCGGTACACGGCGGCGGCCCTGAGTTGGCCAGCAAGTTTCTGACTACCGAGGCGGCATCCTTTACAGCGTTGAGTCCCTCTCTCGTAGTTGCGACCTCCGCTCCGTCGACGAGTGGTTTCGGTGCAAGTGGTGTTCAATGCCCAACGCCGATTTCGCGGGTGGGGCAGCCGGAAAGCTATTGCTTGAGCCGGAGGAATCGGGCGGCGTTGTTGTAGAGGATATCGCGCTTTTGTTTCGGGGTGAGCGAGGGCGCATTTTGAATCGTGGCAATGGCAGCGGATAGAGCATCGGGCCAGACCATTTCGTCCGAGCCAAACATGATGCGATTCTCAAACCCGGCGTCAATGAGCCGCTGCAAGTACCGATAAAACTCCTTGCGGGGAAAGGCGTAGTCAATGATAGCGATGTCTACATAAAGTTGCGGGTGGGCGTAGAGCGCGCCGACCGCGTCATCGGCCAGCGGCCAACCAGCGTGCATGGCCCACAGACGCAGCTTGGGATGGTGGGCAAGGACATCTTCCAACAGAAGAAGGCTGGAGAAGCGCATGCGATAGTCCGGAGCGAAGAAGTAGGTAGCGCCTGGCGGACCGGGGCCCATATGGATGCCGATAGGGATGTCCAGTTCTTCAGCGAGAGCGTAGTAGGGCTCCATGCGCGGATCGTTTGCGGCGATGCCATCGTATTGTTGACCGACCTCCGCAAAGGCGACAACCTGATTGCTTTTGACCATTTGGCGCAACTCATCGACAGTCGGCTTTTGAGACTTGGGGTCGAAGGGAGTGGCAGGCCACACATGATCTCCACCGGCTTTCTTCCATTTGGCGATCAACTCCGGGGGCCCGCTAGCCACGGCAAAGACGTTCTGTAACTGAATGATCTTGAGCGTGCGTTGCATTAGCTCTTCGTCGGTCGAGCTGGACCTAAGCGGAGATTCGCAAGGTGGATGCTTCAGGAAGGCCATTCCGTATGCATCGCCGCCCGTCTTCGGGTCCCGCACGGGCCAAACGGAGAAAGGCGCGCAGATGAAGATGGGAGGCGGCCCCTGACTGTCAGCGTGGGCAGCGTGAAGATGCATGTCAATCACTGGCTCGTTGCGCGACTGCGCGAGGGCCGGCAAGACGCCGAGAAGGAGACAGAACAGAAAACAAATCTTGTGAAAGATGAGCATAGAAAGCCGGGCTCGGATCATGAACGTTTCCTAAAAATGATCAGCGATAATTCGGGGGTGAGTTTAGCGTAGACCTGCTTGAGCGTCCAGAAATCTTCGTGTAGCTGAATCTAATTCAGCCCAACGGGTCACGTGAGTTTTGAAAAGGCTCAGGCCGGAGAGGCGGATTCCCATGAAGTGACACGCGCTGAGGCCGGGAATGCCTCTTAGCCTCCGGGAAATCACCGAAGAGGCAGCAAACGTTCAGCGCTCGAGCGAAACTGGATCAGCGAGCGGCGAAGTAGTACGTGTAAGAGCCAGCCGGCTTGTCCTGGAAGTTTAAACGGAGCAAATTGACTTTTTCCTGGCCGCGCTGGGCGAAGACTTCAACGGTGACAACTCCGTCGGGCTTCTGCGGCACATCCACCTTCAGCTCATTCTTGCCCTGAACGACGGTGTCGAGAGGAACATTGACGCTGGAGTCCCATTGGCCAACCCACCCACCGTTGAGCGTAGCGGTGACGCCGACCTTTGCATAATTGGTCAACGATAGGGTGTGGGCTTCCGTGGCCCGTGCCCCGCTGGGTGTGGCGACGGAGACATTGGCAGAGGACGCCGGCTGTGCAGGAGAGGTAGCGGCAGAAGGTTGCGCGGGCTGCGCCGCGGGAGGAGCTTGACGAGCAGCAGGTGCGGAAGAAGCCGGGGACGCGGGCTGCTGCGAACAGGAGGAAGCAAGCAGGAGAAGCGGCACAGCCAGGAAAGCAACTGTGAGTTTATTGACGGGAAAACATCGCATAGGAGCCTCCATTGTAAAAAAGTGTTTTCCTATTACCAGGAGACTTATTTGATGTGGCTGAATATAGACCTTGCGACGCAACCAGACAAGGCCGGGGAGTCCTCCTACGAGAAATATGCGGAGCGAGAACGAGGGGATCGAGACGGGCGGGATATTTAAAGTGCGGGGCCAAACATTGGCGCAGCTACGATGAGAAAGGCTGGTGGTTGTTTGGCCGAAAGGGCAAGCGGCCCGCGTGAATTGAACGGATATGCAGATGGGGTTGAGGGAGTGTGACGCGCGTCACGGGGTGTGGTGCGCGCGGACACAGCGGAAGAGCGATCGGGAATGAGAAGGTGAGCATGCTGGAGTGGACCAGGTCAGCTCCCGCGGGTCGTGAGACCGCGAAGTGGTGAAGAAAAGCGCTCCGGGAGAAGAGCCGCCGGCAGAGGTTAGAGAAGTGAGGATCGGCTGAAGACGGAATCTCCCGGAGCGCTGAA
>DASSIO010000103.1:0-25327 GCA_035691825.1 Terriglobales bacterium
GGACGTTTTGAGTTTCCATCCACAGCGGCGCGCCGCCCAGTTGGTCCTTATATAACGAGAATGTAACCCCGGCGACTCCCGTTACCGGCTTACCTGCCAAATCACTGAGTACCCCAGAAAAGTGCATCAATGCCGGAACGGAGCCGTTGGTGTTGCTTACGGTTTGCTGCGCTTGAATTCCATTTGCGAAACACAGAAGAATAAGCGCCAGAGAGCCCCAGCGAAGATGCTGCATACTATCCTCCCCTAAGCACACGAAAGCCGGAGGATTGTACCCGGATGTTGTTTCCGCAACTAGATGAAACTTTTTTCACACTCGGCTGGATCGCGAGAGGGAACTAAATCACGCGGTACCGAGGGAAGCTATCTCGAAGCCGGTGCGGGCGTGAGATCTGTCCGGATACTGATGCTGGGCGTGCTGCTGCCCAACAACTTCAGTTTTGGACTGCGGTCAATCTCTTTGAGTAGCTCGCGCGTGACCCGGTCATCGACCTCGGCTGCTCTGGGCAAGCTTACGGGATAGCGAATCACGACCTCCAGGCCGGCCTGCGTTATCCGCAAACGGCTCTTGGGAAGGAGGCCATCCACCGGGGCTGAGGATAGCGTGCGTTCCATGTTGCGCCGCTGGCGCTCCATTTCGTCGCGATAGTTGGAAAAGACGGATTCCACCGCTCCGAGCAATCGCTGCTCGATTACGTGGTAGTCGCCATCCGGAGCCACAGTCAGAGTAATTTCATGCCACACGAAACTCGTTCCCGGAATCTGCTTGAACAGGCCGGCGGTCGGCTGGAACACGATTGAATTGGAGAATGCCACGACACGCCCCGTGGGCGCATCAACCGCTTCGCTGCCGAGCTCCAAAAGGTGTAAGCGAACCAACCCGATGTCCACAACCTCGCCATTTACGCCAGCGATCTGCACCCGGTCACCAACCCTGATTCCGAAGCGGCCGATAAGAAAAAAATATCCGACGATCGACAAAATCACATTCTGCAGTGCTACAGCCACGCCCGCGGTGATGAGACCTGCGAAAGTGGCTACGGATCCAATCTCACTCGCAAAGGCAAATGCGATCACGATCGCAATAGCAACCCACAGAACAATCTTGCGAAGCAGCAGGAATTGATAGCGGCGCCGGGCATCGTGCACATAACGAAGGATAGTTTTACGCCACAGCTCCGCCAAGCCGACCACTAGTGCCACAATTACGCCAAGCGCCGCCAGGCGGATCAGCAAGTCCTTGAGAGCAGTGTCGTACTCAGCCTTAACCGCTGCCTGCCAATTGGCTAAGTTAGTTTTGTAAAGTCCGAGCAGGATTCCTGCCTTGCTCAGCGGCAAGGTGGCTGCGGAAATTTGCTTGAACTGAACGGTGAGCGCGTCCAGGTCGGCTTTCTGCTGCGCGAGCGTGGCGGGGTCGGCGGTGTCCGCCTGGATGGCCAGTTGATCGCCTTTCTGGGAAAAAGACTTCAGTTGATTGACCAGCGGAAGGCGCAACTGCTTGGCACTGTCCATGAGCGCTTCAGTCTTTCTTGTGCGCTCTTTCAGAGTCCGTATTTTGCCGGAGAGCTCGAATACCTGCCCCATCAAGCCCCAGATTCCGGAAGTCTGCGCTTTGCTGGCCGCCTGAGTAACCGGAGTCACGGCCTGGCGCGCCGGCGCATTAGCTTGCTCATTTCCGGAGACACCCGCTACGTCGGCGGGAAAAGTTCGGGCCAAGGCTTCGATCTGCGTACGCAGGCTGCTCGGGCCAGCCGTACCGGATCCAGGCCCGCTCACGAAGTCGAGCATGCTGCGAATCGCATCGCGACGAACCTGCGCCAGTTCCAGTTCGCTCTGTGTCTCTGCGATGGTGGATTGCAACTCCTGGCGCTTCCGCCCGGTGGCTGTTTCCAGTTTTTGTTTCAGCGACTGCAGTTCACCTTGGGTCTGGCGGACTTGATCGTCAAGTTTCTTGGACAGCTGAAACAGCGCCTGAAACTGGGCGGTGGGGCCGGATTGATTCCCAGCCTGGTTTGGCGCAGGTTGTTTGGCCAGAATCTCGGCCTGCGAGCGGGCAAAGTCGAAGGCCAAGCGCACAACCTGATCAGCCGCCTGCCTGTCATCATTCAAGACAAGCGCGCCGCTGGGCTCCGAGGCCACCTGCGTTTCCGCCGCCAGCTGCCGGTACCAGTCGATAGTCTGGTTCAAAAACTGAATGACATCCTGAGAATCTGTACCCGAAGGCGCTGGCGCCTGAAAGAAGCTGGCGGCCAGCACACTTGCCGAAATGAGCACGGCAATCAATAGAAGCCAGGGGCTCCGCAAGTGGTGGTTGCGAGCGCGTGCGCCGCGTGTCTTGAATGGGAAAACCTGCATGGTTGCTGGATTCTGCTTCTGGTTAGTCTAAACGAATCAGGCGGGGAAAGTGGTTCGCGGAAACCGGCAATATCTCTTCCCCTACTTGGTCTGCAGACGCCGCTTGCGCAAGTGGTGCAAGACGAGGGCGCCGCTGACCCCGAAGCAACCAATTGCCGCCAGCGACATCATCTCCCGGACCGCGGGTCTTATGCCGAGCCGGTCGCCAAAGAAAGCGATTAAAGCCAAACCGACGCCGGCTACATTCAGCCACGTAGAAGCACTTATCGCGGTGGTTTGCGAATGATAGAAGCGCACTTGCAAAAGCAGGGCCATCACGCCCACTGCGGCCACCACCACGATGGCTGCAGAACTGAAAAAAGCGGAGCTGCTGGTGAAAGTCACGATCAAAGCCAGAGCTGCGACCAGCAGACCCGATGTGATGACATTCCAGCGCCGCCGATTTCGAGGAGCTTCCATGCGCAGCTAATCATTCTAGAGCTTTTTCACTGCAATACGAAATTGCGCCGTTATGTCTATTCCGGCAGGAACTGTGACAACCCTCAATTTCCAGGTACCCACTCGGCTTCGCGCGAGTTGCCGTGGTTGACGGCGTAGAGAGCCAGTTCGACCCGAGTGGAGACGCCCAGTTTATCGAAGATGCGGAAGAGGTACTTCTTTATGGTGTGCTCGCTCAGGTTCAACTCGCGTGCAACTTCGCGGTTGCTGAGGCCGTCTGCAACCAGCGCAACCACTTGCTCCTCGCGGTCTGTCAGCAAATGTGTCCCGGTAGCGCTGAGCACCCGCAGTGATGGAACACGCGTAAACACCCCCAGCAAGTACTGTAGTTGTTCGGAGGTGGCCCATACCTGGCCCTCGTGCACCCGGCGAATGCATTTGCAAAGTTGCCGGAAGGGAGTGTTACCGTAGCAAAACAAACCGCGTACACCCGAACGGAATGCATCGACCACGGTATCCCGATCGCAGGATTCCACCAAGAGCACACTGGGCGTCTCGGGCCGGAGCAGGTGGACTTTCCGGATGATGGAAAAGTCGTTACTCCGATCCAAAGCGGCACCTGCGGTCATCACCGCGACCTCAATGTGAGCGTGGCCTAGGCCCTCCAAAATGGCATCCGCCTCCATCGAACAGGAGGTCACCAGGAATTCCGGCCGCCGCCGCAAGGCGCTTGCCAGCAATTGCGCTTGCAGCTGAGTGGAATCAGCCACGAGGACGTGGATGCGGCATTGGGCGTCGTCGCGCAACATTCTGCCTGTCGGTGATAGTGTCCAAGTGCAAAGTACCTGAGATTACTGGCGAAGGCATGGTTGCCAGTCACTGCGGGGAGTGATCACTCCCAATTCGGAACAAGCGTTCTTCGAAGCCGCGGGTTGACGCGCGCGGCCGGACTAATGCGAAGCTTCTGGTTCACTATTTTGCCCAGCGATGAACAATTTAGAGCAGGTGTACAGGGTATCAGGAGGTACTCGACGCCCAAACGCTACCTACTTTGGTGGGCATGCGCGACGGGACCCGGTGGACATCGACCAATGGGTTGCCACACGGGACCATTGCCAAGCTAATTCCTGTCCCACTGCATAATTAACGCGGAGCTTGAAGCAATTGTTAAGGAAGAGACGTTTGGGTCCCTCCAATCTATGGGTACCGAGGTAGCGGGCACTTTACATGTCTTGTGCTCCTGTGCGGGGCCTCCTAAGCTTGCTCTTGGAACGAGCTAAAGGAAACGAGCCAGCAAGACCGGCCGGTGCATCGGTTGTGAGATTCGTCTTCCTCATCGTCATCATAACCGCTGCGCTATACCTCCTGGCGCAGCCAGCAAAGGTCGCGGGTGTCCAGGAAGGCGGACATGATGCACCGGCCGGAGCCGAGACACGGATACCGGCGGCCAATACCGAGGGAGCAACGGACGGCGCTCTGAGTTGGGGACTCACGGGAGAGCGCCGCCCGCTCTATCGTCTTCACCATAGTGATGTCATTGACATCAGCTTCACCTTTTCTCCTGAATTTGATCAGACCGTCACCGTACTTCCCGACGGTTCGGTGTGGTTAAAGGCGGTTGGGTCTATCCGCTTAGAAGGCAAGACCCTGGACGAAGTTCGTGCTACGGTGCGCGATGCCTATAAGGAAATTCTGCGGGACCCCGAGGTCAGCATTTCGGTTAAGGATTTCGAGAAGCCGTATTTCGTCGCCGCGGGTGAGGTGGGCCATCCCGGCAAGTACTCATTGCGAGCTGAGACTACGTTGACGGAGGCGGTCGCTATCGCAGGAGGTTTCAGCCCCCAGGCCAAGCACTCGCAGGTTGTGCTGTTTCGGCAAGTATCCAACCAGTTTGCCGAAGCTCGCGTTTTCAATATCAAGCGGCTGCTTCAGGAAAGAAATCTCAAGGAAGATGTTCAGCTTCGACCCGGCGATCTTGTCTATGTTCCGCAAAACCGCATATCAAAAGTAAGGAAGTACATCCCGCTCCCAAACTTGGGAATGTATGTGAATCCAACGCAGTTTTGAGGTCGGACCTGTGCTGGAGTGTCCGGAATGCCTGAGGAATTCAACGAGCGTCACCACCCTCCAACCCTGCGCGAAATCGCTGCGGTCGTCTTTCGCCAACGCCGGCTGATTGTTTCATCCTTTCTGACCATTTTTCTTGCGACCCTCATTTACGGGTCGGTGGGCCGAAACTTCCGGGCAGAGATGAAGGTACTCATTCAACGCGGCCGGCTAGATCCGCCAGTCACGTCGCAGCCGACCGCCGTTTCGGATTTCTCGCGGCACGACATAACCGATGAAGAACTTAACTCGGAAGTGCAACTGCTCCAAAGCGAGGATGTGCTACGAGAAGTCGTGACGGCTGCAAAACTCGAGAATCATGAGTCTGAACCGTTGTTCCGGCACAAGACCGATCCGGACGCACGCACCGCCTCGGCCATACGCCGCCTGGGCCGCGAGCTCAAGATCGCGCCTATTCGTAAAACACGCCTGATCTCCGTATCGTATGACTCCCGCGACCCACAACTGGCGGCCAAGGTTCTTCAGTCCTTAGCTGCCGTTTACATGCAGAAACATGTTGCGGTTCACCGCCCGTCGGGTGAGTTCGGTTTCTTTCAGCAGCAGGTTGCCGCTTATAGCCGCGCGCTACAGGATTCCGAGAAGCAACTATTGACGGCCATTGACGGACAGGGGTTAATCTCGCCAGCTTTGCAGCGCGACATTGCACTTCAAAAATTGGCAGAGGCCGACGGCAATTATCACCAAACCGTGGTTGCGATGAGTGAAACCGAACGACGCATCGATGCTCTTCAGTCTCAGCTGGCATCGCTGCCGGAACGAACCGCGACTGAGTCGAAGACTTCGGACAATCCAGAGCTGCTGCAGCAGCTGAAATCGACCTTACTCACCCTCGAACTGAAACGCATCGAGCTGCTGAGGAAGTTTCAGCCTAGCTACCGCCCGGTCCAGGAAATCGAGGAGAAGATAGAGCAGACAAAGGCTGATATAGCCGCTGAGGCTAACGCCCCCGTTCGTCAAGAGACCACTGACAAGGACCCCCGCCACGAATGGGCCAGCAATGAACTGGAAAAGGCTCGCATCGAACTGGCTGGGCTGCGCGCGCGCGAGGCATCAATGCGCCGCATTGTCAAAACCTACTACAACGCCGCGCAATACTTCGGGACTTCGTCCATCAAACAGCAACAACTGACAAGAGACCTGAGAACGGCTGAGGACAACTATTTACTGTACGTTCGCAAGCAGGAGGAAGCTCGCATCGGCGATGCTCTCGATCAGCGGCGGATCATGAACGTGGCCATCGTGCAGGAGCCGCGCGCTCCGGTTCTTCCTTTCCGGTCTTTCCGCTTCTATGCAGTTCTCGGGCTGGCGCTCGCCACCTTCTGCAGCACAAGCCTGGCGTTTGCGGTCGATTACCTTGATCCCTGTTATCGAACTCCGGACGAGGTGAAAAGCTCCCTCGGTATACCTGTGCTGGCCTGTCTGCCAAGGAGGGCGGCATAGCGCGATGGGTTTCGGCGATGCATGCGACAGTTACATTCCCGATTGACGAAGCACCTCCGGAGGAGGAGCGAGCCGGCACAAATAAGGAGCATCCTTCCTTTCACGCGCCGCGGGTCAGCGCTTCTTCTTCTGCCTGCGCGAACCATGCCGTTCGCGATCTCGTCCAAGAGGTCTTCTCCCCCGCATTATCGCGAGCGGTACGGCGCTTGCTTGTCACTTCGCTGGACACTGATACAGACGCGGCTGAGTTTTGTGCGCTCATGGGGCGAGCGATGACTGTGAGCCTACCGGGCACGGTCTGCTTGGTCGAGGCGGATCCGCAACAGCGGCTTAGCTATCGACTCCTAGGCCGCGGGCTGAAGCCGGAAGATCCGCTGCCGCTGGTGGTTTCTGAACATCTGTGGCTGAATACCGCTTGCAATTTCCTGAGTCGAAGCCCCCTCTCCCGCGAGATCCCGACGCTCTCCGTGAGCTCAAAAGCTGGAGAAGAGTTCACGTATTTTGTGATTCACGCGCCCGCAGAGCCGTCATTAAACCAAACCATACTTTTGGGGCAAGACTCTGATGCAACTTTATTGGTCTTGCAGGCCCATCGAACCCGCCGTGCGGTTGCGCAACGCGCAACAGAAGTTCTTCGCAGAGCAAAGGTCAACATCCGGGGAATTGTGTTGGCGGGCCGCACCTTTCCCGTGCCCGAAGCGCTCTATCGCAGGCTTTAACGCCGGATACTAACGGTCACCTTCGCGTGAGGGAGACAAACGGTTCTTAGCAGTGCAAGTTAGCAGCACACCGCCGCTCCCATTGAATGTGACGGATACTCTCACCTCCAGAAGCATTCCAGGTGGCCATTTCTCTCAGCCTTCGTTCGGAAAGAAACCAGTTCGTTCAGTTCGGCTCAGAGACTGGCACGCAGCACCAAAAGCACGCTCTTCGCCCACACGGATCGAGCAGGCGTTTGGCTTCCCAGTTCGACATCAGACCCTCGCAAACCTAGGTGTCAATTTTCTTGCGGCTTGTTTAAGCCTGATCCTGGTTCATCTCATAGCCTTCGCACTGGCGCCAGACGATCACAACCTGTCGCTTCTTTGGACCGATTTGACACGCAATGATCTGGGCCTGGTCTTAACTTATGGGGCCTTGGTGGCGCTACTAGCCAGCCGCGATGAAAAGAGCTACCCCAGTTTCAACGCCATGAAACAGCTGACGGGGATGTCTATGCCTGTGTTCGGGGCAATGGTCCTGGTCGGGCTACTCACAACGTTTTCGCACGCTGGAACCATTAGCCTCGCGATGCTGCTCGCTAGTGGCGCTCTCACCTCAGTAGCGCGGTTTCTCTGGTTCATGCTTGAAGAGCGCTCAAGATCACATTCCAGCAGCTCAGGCCAAAAAATCAAAAATGTGCTCGTGGTGGGCACGGGAAGGACGGCTCACGAGGTTGCCAATCATCTCATACGCGATCCGCATGAGGGCCGCGTCTTTCGAGGATTTCTAAGTTCCGGTCCTGGGGGCTGTCCGCACGTGCTGGGTTCGGTTGAGGATATCGGGCGCATTTCGCGAGCGGAGTTTATCGACGAAGTCATCGTCGCCGCGCCACAGTGCCGGATGGCGGAACTTGCAATTGCTGAATCGCTCAAAAACCACCTTGACATAAAGATTGTGCCCGACACGTTTGGTGTATGGCCGCAACTTGCTCTCGGACGCATTGGTTCCGTACCGGTTCTGTCGCTGCATGAAGAGCCCATCCCGGACTTCGATCTTTTGGTGAAGAGGAGCATGGACACTGTCATCTCGCTTATATGCCTGCTGTTCCTGCTTCCACTCATGGCCGTGCTTGCGCTGCTGATCGAACTCGATTCACCGGGACCGGTGTTCTATTGCGCTCCTCGCGCGGGGAAAAAGGGCAAGCGCTTCATTTGTTACAAATTTCGAACCATGGTGACCGATGCAGATGAGAGGAAAACTGCTCTGCGCGGCGACAACCAGCGTCGCGGCCCCACCTTCAAGATTGAACATGACCCCCGCATCACCCGCGTGGGGAGTTTCCTTCGCCGCTACAGCCTTGATGAATTGCCGCAACTCTGGAATGTGCTGACCGGGACCATGAGCCTGGTGGGGCCTAGACCTCATCCTCTTGACGACTGCGAGCAGTATCAACTGCCCGATCTTCGCCGGCTCGATGTTGCCCCCGGGATCACCGGTCTTTGGCAAGTGACAGCCCGGCGCGATCCATCGTTTCAGACCAACATGGCTCTGGATCTCGAATACATCGAGAACTGGAGCCTGTGGATGGACCTCCGCATTCTGCTGAAAACCATTCCTGTCGCGCTGAGCGGGTCCGGAAGCTGATCATGAACTCCGCTAATGGCGAGTGCGTACGCCTTCCCCAAGTCTCTAAGCTTCGCATTAGAACGGATTGCACCTGCTCTGTGCTTGCGATGACCCTTCGTCCTTTGCAGCTGTTTGCTGCTGCTCCACACCTATTTTTGGTTGCGACTCTTGCTGTCATGCTGTTCCGGCCGCCCGATGCCGACCTCCTGCCCTATGATCGCGGTGCTTTCGTTCTTTTGCTGGTGGCGGTTGCTCTGAACCTGGTACTGAAGCGCAGAGCTTTTCCATTCGTTCCCGGTCTCACCCTTCCCATGTTGGCTCTGCTTGCGCTGGCGATCGCGAGTGCTCTAACCCAAAGCTATTCCGCGCAAAACTGGAGTCTTCTAGCGGCCAAGCTTCTCGTTCCCTTCGTCATGTTCCACGTCGCTGCTGTGGTCTTCGGGAATAGCAAGTCCCTTCGACTGTTTCGCGCGTTCTGTTTCATCGCTCTCGCCTATCTCTGCTTCGTCTCGATAGCATTTCTGGCGGGGATTCCTGGAATCGTGCCTTCCTATATCACCGACGAAAGTATAGGAATCCATGCCGATCGCGCTCGCGGACCGTTCTTGCAGGCTGTGGCCAATGGCGTCACCTTGAATATGTTGGGATTGCTGACGTTAACGGCCTTGCGTAGTCGGTGGTGGTTGCGGGTTTCCGCTTACGCTCTTCTAGTAGCGCTGCCCTTTGCGATTCTGGCTACGATGACGAGAGCCGTTTGGCTTGGTTTCGCTGCTTCGATTCTCTTCGCCTGGTTTTTAGCTCCTACTCGCCGCATACGCAAGACCTGTGCCGGCATCCTGCTTGGAGGGGGCGCTGCCGTAGCACTCGGCATCCTGATTGGTGGCATGCCTGACTCCCTGCAAGACAGGTTGCGCGAAAGCAGCCCCATCGAGTTCCGAAGGGCGGTTTACGAAATAAGTTGGGACATGCTTGGCGAGAAGCCGCTTCTTGGTTGGGGACAAGGTCAGATGCCGCTCGAAATCGAGAATCGAATCTCCGGATACCGCCCCAACGGCTACGCAGCCCATAACACATTCTTGGAAATTCTTGTCGAGCACGGCTTGGTCGGACTTGGCCTGTATCTGTGGATTCTGGGGAAGCTATTCCGCTTAGCGCAACGCGCTCATCGGCGCGAACCGGAAGGCGAATTCGTGCGCGAGCTGCGAGCGTTATGGCCCATTTGTCTTGCTGTGTACCTTTTCAACGCGAACTTTGTCGTAATGAACTACCAGTTTGTGAACGCCCTTCTGTTCACGCTCGCTGGAATTTTGGTGAAGCGATCGTGGCCAGAGGAAAAGATGTCGCCCTATGCTGCTTCGGTATGAAACCGCGGTTTGGGCCGGACCTCAAGCACTGCAGGGGGCGGCGGTTCCACGGTCTTTAGTTCACAATCCGCTTCTTACGCGTGGCAGCCTTTACCTCACGGCGCGCTACGGACTCGGCATTCTCATTAACCTCGGCAACATGCTTGTCATGACCTGGTGGATTGGGCCACGCCCTTACGGAATCTTCGTCATGGCGATCGGAATTACGACATTGTTTTCCAGCGTTTCGCGCTGTGGGGTCGACAGTTATCTGATCCGCTGTGACGAAACGCCCGATAGAAAGCAGTATGACGTCGCGGCAACCGTCGCGTTGGGCATTTCCGCTGCAGTCTGCCTGATCGGGGTTTTCACTCTGCCGCTGCTGAAAGCGTGGTACTCGGAGCCGGGCTTTGTGTTGCCTTACCTCGTTTTGCTTGCTTGTGTTCCGCTGACCGCGCTTGTAGGAATTCCAACTGCCAAGCTGGAACGTGATCTGAAGTTTGAAGATGTTGCCCGCATCGAACTCGGCGGTCAGGTGTTGGCATTCCTCAGTGCAGCCGTCCTGGCCTATCGAGGATGTGGAGTTTGGGCGCCGGTTGTCGGCATTTTCGTGTGGCAGGCATTTGCGTTTGGCGCAGCTTGCCATGCTTCGGGATTTTTCCCCCACTTGAAGTTTGACCGAGGTGATGCGCGCCGCATGCTCGCAGTCGGATTTGGTATTTCCGCTTCGGCGAGAATCTGGCAATTGCGCACACTGGTCAACCCTCTGATTGTGGTACGTTTTGCCGGAGCCGAGGGAGTCGCCTACGTAGCCCTCGCCCTGCGGGCAGCAGAATCGCTGGCCTTCGTGCGCACAGCGGCAGCACGGTTTGGCTTCGCCGCTTTGTCACGCCTGCAACATGTCCCCTCCCTGCTGTGCGCGACGCTTCAGCGCGCCCTGGTCCTGCAAGTTGTTACGCTAGGACCTCTGCTGTGTGCTTTTGCCTATTGCGGTCCCTGGTTGATACCTCACTGCTTAGGTCAGCGTTGGACAGCTGCGATGCCCGTCTATCCGCTGGTTGCCATAGGCGTACTTCTCAGCTCTATCGTCAACCTGCAAGCGGCGGCTCTGCTCGCCTTGGGTTTTCAATGGACCGTGCTGTGGGCTTATGGCGTGCACGTGATTCTTCTTGCGATGGCCGCTTGGCTGCTGGTACCGCACATTGGAATCATCGGCTATGGCTTGGCGGAGGTACTGGCCTGTTCCGGCTATCTTGTCATCCCGATCGGTTTGGACCGGGTTCTCAAGTTGTCCTATTCAACTCTTTTCGGCGCCGGTTTTGTTTTCTTGCTCGCATTGCTGGTGCAAACAATGCGCCTCTGTATGTGAGTGCATGGCGTGACCTGCATTGCCTATCTCGCGAACCTCTTCCCGGCTTCGGTTGAGCCCTACGTCATTGACGAAATCCAGGAACTTCGAAGGCGTGGCATCACCGTCCTGCCGTGCAGCGCTCGAAAGCCAAAGAGTGGCTTGTCGCCAGACTTGCTGCGTTGGCGCGAACAGACCCTCTATCTTCAGACTCTGTCGCTTGAGGACATTGTTCGTGCCACGCGTTTGTTCGTGGCTCGGTATTCCGACCTGCTGCCGCTCTTTGAGCGAATGGCTTGCCGAGGCAGGGAAACACTGTTCCAGAGATTCAAGGCTTTAAGTCATGTCTGGCTTGGGGTTGTTTATGCCGGACTGCTGTGTGATCGAGGCGTCGATCACATTCATGTTCATCACGGATACTTCTCCGCCTGGATTGCGTTAGTAGCCGCGCGACTGCTAGGAATCACGTGGAGCATGACTCTGCATGGCTCTGATCTTCTGGTTGGCGCGCCATTTCTGGACGTAAAGCTTAAGCACTGCAATACGTGTTATACGGTTTCTCAGTACAACCTCGATTACATTTGTAGACATTTCCCTGAACTTAGTGCGCGAAAGCTCGTTCTGCGTCGGCTGGGAGTTGATGTGTGCGCGCCTCCGGATCGCAGCTCCGAACCCAAGAAACGAAATGGGGACGTGTTTACGCTCTTATCGGTGGGGCGACTCCATCCCGTAAAAGATTACACATTTCTGATCTGGGCATGTGTGGAATTGAAAAGACAAGCCATGAATGTGGTTTGTCTTATTGCAGGAGAAGGGCCAGAAAGACGACGCCTCCAGTCCATGATCACGCATCTCGGACTGAAGAACGACGTCAGACTTTTGGGTGCCGTGCCTCACAACGAAATCGAGCGGCTTTACCAGCGCGCTGATCTGGTAGTGCTTACCAGCCGAAGCGAGGGAATTCCTCTCAGCTTGATGGAAGCGATGGCCCAAGGTGTCATCGTGCTTGCACCGGCAATAACCGGCATTTCGGAACTAGTGATCGCCGGCCGTACCGGCTTCCTATACCGGCCAGGTTCGATCGACGATTTTGTTTCCAAAGTGGAATTCGTTTCCCGCGCAGGCAGTGCGCTTGAACTTATAAGGGAAGCCGCGCGCCGGCATATTGCCGCTAATTTCAATAAAGACGTCAACGTGAAGCATTTTACTGACGCGTTGTTAAGCCGACCTGATTGTCGAAGTGCCGCATGAGGATTCTGTTCTGTAATAAGTACGATTTTCCCTTCAGCGGAACTGAAGTTTACCTGCTGGAGTTGATGAACCTGCTGAAAGCCCGTGGCCATGATGTACGTCTGTTTTCGATGGCGCCCCCGAGTTCCTCTGACGGAGCAGGACAGAACTTGGCGCCATGGATCGATTTCAAGGCTGCCATGACTGTTCCGCAGAGGCTGCGGTTTGCGGCCCACGCTATCTACTCAGTAGAGGCGCGCAGGCGTCTTCGCCGATTCATGCAGCAGTTCAGGCCGGACGTCGCGCACGTCAGGAATATCTACCACCATCTTTCCCCATCCATTCTTTGGGAATTGCGCGCGCAACACGTCCCCGTGCTCTATCACATCAACGACTTCAAGATGATCTGTCCGGCGTACAACCTCGTTTGTCAGGGAGAAATCTGCGAGCGCTGCCGCGGAGGACGATTCTGGCACGTACTGGTGCAGAACTGCTACCACGGGCAGAGGGGATCATCCATTGTCCTGGCAGCTGAAGCTTATGTGCATAAATGGCTCGAGACGTATCACAAGTGCGTGAATCGGGTTCTTGCGCCCACTGCCTTCGCTAAAGCCAAGCTGATCGAAAACGGCTGGCGCGCGGATCGCATCAGCGTGCTCTATCACTTTCAACAACTCCACGAATACCGGCCAGTGCTGGCGAACGCTCCGATTCTTTATTTTGGTCGCCTTTCCGCTGAAAAAGGTCTCATCGACCTGCTGCATGCGATACAGCGGCTGCCAAAGATTGCCTTGCGAATCGCCGGGGAAGGTCCGCAGCGGCCACACCTCGAATCTCTGGCGACCGAATTGGAACTAAAGAATGTCCGCTTTGTTGGCGGACTCGACAGCAAGCGACTTAGCCGTGAAATCGAGGGCTCAGCATTCACGGTGTTCCCCTCGCGCGCTTACGAGACGCTCGGCAAGAGCATTCTGGAATCGTATGCGCACGGACGCGCCGTGATCGCTTCCGATCTCGGTTCGCGCCGCGAGATGGTCGTAAACGGTGAAACCGGCTTGCTCTACGAAGCTGGCAACGCCGATCAACTCGCCGACGCGATCTCGAGGCTGCATGACGATCCATCACTCTGCCGCAAATTGGGCGAGGCTGGGCGTCGGCTCGTATCCGAACGTCATTCTCCAGAAAAGCATCTTGAGGCCCTGGAGCAGATTTATGAGGACTTGGCACGTGAGCCTAAGAGAGCACTATTCTTGCCCGGGCCTGCAATACGACGTCGCCTGCGCATTGGTTTTATTGGCGGTCGCGGCCTGATTTCAAAGTACAGCGGCATCGAAAGTTACTACGAGGAAGTGGGGAAGCGCCTTGTCGACGCGGGACACGAGGTCACGGTGTACTGCCGGAACTACTTTACACCCGACCTGCCCAGCTTTAACGGTATGCAAATCGTTCGTCTGGGCACGCTACGGATGAAACATCTGGATACGCTGGTGCACACCTTGCTGAGTACTGTCCATGCAATGCTCAGCGATTGCGAAATCGTGCACTACCACGCGCTCGGTCCCGCGCTTTTCTGTTTCCTGCCCCGGCTTGTCGGCAAGAAAACGGTGGTGACTGTTCAAGGGCTGGACTGGCAGCGTAAAAAGTGGGGTCACCTCGCCTCGGCCGTCTTGCATATCGGGGAATACGCGGCAACGTCGTTCCCCAATTCGACGATGGTGGTTTCCCGAACCCTGCAGGACTACTTTCGATTCAAGCACAACGCCGAAACTGTCTACATTCCCAACGGCACTTGCCTTCGTCAGCATCAGAGCGGGTGCCAACTTGAATCATGGGGGCTGGAACCGGATAACTACATTCTGTTTCTTGGCCGGTTTTCTCCAGAAAAGAATTGCGATCTCCTCATCCAGGCTTATGAGCGGCTGAACACCTCCGCCAAACTCGTGCTTGCGGGTGGATCGAGTTATTCGGACCCATACATGCGCAAGCTGAGAACCCACAACTCGGATTGCATCCTGGTGCTCGACTGGGTTTCAGGTGAAGCCCTTGAGGAATTACTCACCAATGCCATGTTGTTCGTGTTGCCGTCCGACCTCGAAGGGTTGTCGCTGGCGTTGCTCGATGCCATGGGCGCGGGCCTTTGTGTCGTCGTCAGTGACGTACCCGAAAACCGCGAGTTGATGGAAGGAGCAGGGTTCACGTTTCCCAAACGGGATGTGGCCGCGCTAACCGAGCTTTTACATCGCTTAATCGCCGATCCTGATGCGCGAAAACGCGCCGGACGCGCCGCGCAGGAGAGGGTTCGACAGCATTACCTCTGGCTCGAGATCACACGGCAAATCGAGCGGGAATATTTCAATGTAATGGACGGCGCTCCGCGGCAGCAGAGTAAACAAGCGCTGTCCAAAGCGGCATAACTAACCACCAGGCATGTTGATCCTTCCGGGGCTGACGCCCCCGCCAAATCACCGTTTTTCGCGTGCTAAACTGGTATTTCCTATGGCAGAGATACGGCGCAGAAAAACGGTCACCGTCAATATCGGCGCAGTCCGCGTCGGCAGCGATGCACCGGTTGTGGTGCAGTCGATGACCAATACCGACACGGCCGATGTCGCCTCCACAGTCCAGCAGGTAGCGGCGCTGGCTCGTGCCGGATCGGAACTGGTCCGGGTTACCGTTAATAATGAAGATGCGGCCGCGGCCGTTCCCGACATTGTGGAGCAACTCGATCGGCAGGGGATACGGGTTCCTATCATTGGGGATTTTCACTACAACGGGCATTTGCTGCTGACCAAGTACCCTGGGTGCGCGGAAAATCTGGCGAAGTACCGCATCAACCCCGGCAATGTCAGCGTGGGCCGCAAGAATGACGATAATTTCCGTACCATGATTGAAGTTGCGGTCAAGTACCAGAGACCGGTGCGCATCGGCGTCAACTGGGGCTCCCTCGATTCTGCGCTGTTGACTCGAATGATGGATGAAAATTCCAAGCTGGCTGAGCCCCAGGACGCTCGCGGAGTAACCATGGAGGCGATGGTCGTCAGCGCGTTAAATTCCGCTGCTCTGGCCGAGAAGTATGGCTTACGTCCGGATCAGATCATCCTGAGCGCGAAAGTCAGCGGGGTTCAGGACCTGATCGATGTTTATCGATCTCTCGCCGCGCGCTGCAACTATCCTCTGCACTTGGGCCTGACCGAAGCGGGGATGGGCGCCAAGGGTATTGTCGCGTCTTCCGCGGCGCTGGGAGTGCTTCTGCAAGAAGGCATTGGTGACACCATCCGTGTCTCGCTCACGCCTGCTCCCGGCGGCGATCGCAGTGAAGAGGTTCGCGTTGCTCAGCAGATTTTGCAGTCGCTGGGAATCCGCAGCTTTACCCCGCAGGTTACCGCTTGCCCCGGATGCGGCCGCACCACCAGTACTTTCTTCCAGGAGATGGCGGAGCAGATTCAATCCTACTTGCGCGAGCAAATGCCGGTCTGGAAGGGCCGCTACACCGGCGTCGAAGAAATGAAAGTGGCTGTCATGGGCTGCGTCGTGAACGGTCCCGGCGAATCTAAGCATGCTAACCTTGGCATCTCGCTGCCGGGAACGTTCGAAGAACCCAAGGCTCCGGTCTACGTGGACGGTCGTTTATTCACGACCCTGAAGGGCGACAAGATTGTTGCCGAGTTCATTCACATTCTCGACGAATACGTGGAATCTCACTACTCCGCGCGAGAAACTGTCTCAGCAAAATAAGCGCTGGGAATCACTCGGTCAGCCAATCAATCACGCCAGCAGGGTCATGTTCGAGTTGGACTCGCCCTCGGCAGGATCCGCCATTTTCCCCAGTTCCGGATAGCTTTGGAGCAGTGACTGCGGAGCCTCCACTCGTTTGCCTGTCAGCATGCTCTTCAGTTGCAGAGCGTTGACCCCGGCGCGCGCCTCAAAATGGTTATTCGTGACCACGTACGTGATCTCGGCCTTATGCGCAACCGCCTCGATTTTCTCTTTCCACGGTTCAAGCTCCGATTCACGATAAAGATAGTTATAGCGATCATCGCGACTATCGGAATCAAACCACTGGTCATAGTTGCGTCCATGCAGCCTCACGTAGCCGATCGGCGAGGTCACATGCTCGGTGGGCAACAGCGATCGTCCGATTTGCGGTTGATCGATGTTGCAGAACCCTACCTTCATGGCCGCAAAGTGCTGCAGCGTATCGGGATTATTCCAGGTGTCATGCCGCACTTCGACCACGCGCGGGTATTCGGCGAATCGCGTCAGCAACTCTTCCAGATACTCCCGGTTCAGTGATGTGTTCTTGAAAGAGACGGGAAATTGCATCAGGAGAGCGCCCAGTTTGCCCTGCGAGGCGATCGCATCCAAGCCTTCGCGAGTCTCGGCCTCATCCTTCTCGCCCGGGCGGATGGAAACGGCCGACGTGGGTTCCATCATCGCCAAGGGCGAATGAGTAAACGAGCGATAAAGCTTGGCAGTGAACACAAAATTCGGATTTACGGCCGCCACCTTGCGGCACCATACCTTGGCGATTTCCGGCTTGACCGGGCCATAAAATGACGTGTTGATCTCAACCAAGTCAAAGAAGCGGGCGAGGTATTCGAGTGGATGAATCTTGCGCGCGTTCAAGTAGTCGGGGTAGAAGACGCCCGCCCAGTCCTTGTAGGACCAACCGGCTGTGCCAACCAGAACTTTGCCTGTTCCCGGCATTCGGTTCTTCGTCCTGCCCCGGCCCCAGCTTAGCACGCGCGAGGTCCATGGCTGGAATCATGTCTTGGGCGAGCCAGTGTGATGCAGATCACACCTAGGGGTGATCTGTAACATACCCCAATGTTGGCCACCGCCTTATCGTGTCTGCATAGGCGGGGTGGCTCATGACCGAGAAGAAGAAGCGCGAGAAAGTTACTGCCGAAATCACCGCTGCTCATTTGACCGAATTTGCCAACGAGATCGGCACGAAACTGAGCATGGACGAAGCCGTGGCCTTCCTCAACCGTGATGGCCGCGCTTACGCCATGTGGAAGCGCATGATGCAGGCGGGTGAGGAATACATCAAGCTGACGCTGGAACGTGATTCGCGCGTCCCCGTTCAACTGCCGGCAAGTGATTCCAAACGCAGCCGCCTGGCGGTATAGTTCCGCCTCTGCTTCCAAAGAATGTATTGGTTACTCTCAGTAATCCAGTCCCAAGGTGACTCTCAGTACAGCGCCAAGGTCACGAAGTATGCGCCGTTGGGATAGCTGGGCGTCTGGGCGTAGCAGGTTCCGACGGCGTAACTGCGCAGATTGCGATCGCGCAGGACCTGCTCGGCGCTGCCGGGCAGATTGTCGGGTTCGGAATTGGTATAGGTGAGCACGGAACGAAGCGGTCCGAAAGCCTTGACTTCCTTGGGATCCAGCCGGTCCTCAGTTGCCATTCGGCAAGCAGCGCTGCGCAAATTGGAAAGCTGAATGCGCCTCAGTTCGGGCTGGCGCACCTGCCAGCGCGCACGCGTGATAGCAGCCGCAACGGCATTTTCCGCATCAGCGGCAGCATACGCCGGCAAACTGTGGCCAAAGTCCTCAACCACGTAGATCTCATCGCCGACCCGCGCGATCCCAAATCCCACGACGTTGTAGTCGGCCTGCAAGAGGTTCTCGCGGTGATGCGGCGAATGCATCAGACCGTCATGCGCTTGTTCCACATCGACATCGAGAGCTACATTCTCTCCCGCGTGATCCAGGTGCAGAGCTGTGGTCGCCAAGCGTTGCTGGAGCGGGGCCTCGCCTGCGAGCTGATGTGACAACTGGTGCTGTCTTGCCATCGCCACTGCGTGGGCTCGCGCCGCGGCTGTGAGGTTCGGATCGATCTGCAAGGGATGAACCCCAACCCGTTCCCGCTCGTGGTTGGTGAGCGTGAGGAGTTCCTGCTCGGCTTGCGCGTCGTACCTGGCGACAGGGCTCGGCGGATGCACGTCGGCTGTCGCTGACACGCCCGCCATGCTTAGCGTTTTGCCGGGTTCGGCGCCGGAGGAGAGTAGCAGCGCCATCGAGGCTATGAAGGCCAGAAGCATCGGTTTGGCCTACGCTCAGATGCCTGGGAACCACAAACTTCTGCTTCCTTCTACTGGTGGTTAAGGTATTCTCTGGTCTTAGGACCGGCTAATTACGATGGGGACTGTGGTGCTGATTACTCTTATCATCTTGAACCTGGCCCTTTCGGCCATGGTGTATTTGGCCTTCCAGAAGGCTTCCCGCGCGTCTCTGACGCGAGACAGTCTTGAGCCGTTATCGAACCAGATTGCGACGCTGGATCTCTCGCTTTCTGAACGGCTTAGGTCCGCAAACGCCGATCTGGCGGCCCGTTTGGAGGGAGCCAAAGGTGACCTGCGCCAGGAGGTCGCTGACCGGCTGGCCAAGGGGTTCCGCGAAATTCGCGACTCTGTGGACGGCCAAATGGCCGATGGACGCCGCGAACAGGCCCGCCACCTGCTGGACTCCCGTACCGAGTTGACCCAATCGCTGGCCCGCACGACGTCCGAATTAAAGGTGGAATTCGAGGGCTTGAACCAGCGAACCGCCCAAAGCCTGGAGGTGATTCGCGACCGCGTCGACACCCGCCTGCTCGAAATCACGCGACAGGTGCAGGAGAAGCTCGACCAGAACATTAAGGAAGGTTTTGCCCAGTTCGAAAAAGTTCAGCAGCACCTGAAAGCTGCCGAAGAGCAATTGCGTGAGGTTGGCGCGATTGGACACTCGATCAACGACCTTAATAATCTGCTGAAGCTGCCGCACATGCGCGGTCAGTTCGGCGAGGCCAGCCTGGAGCGCCTGCTGGCGGACTTTCTACCGGCCCACATGTTCGCTTTTCAAGCATCGCCGGGCGAAGGTGGCGGACGCGCCGATGCTCTGATCTATTTCCCCGATCGCAAGCTTCCGATTGACGCGAAGTTTCCACGCGAACAGGTGCTGGGGATTTTCGAGAGCAATGACGAAACGGAAATCGAGGCGGCGCGCGCCGAGTTCGTGCGGGTAATGAAGACAGAGGCCAAGCGTATTAAGGCCTACATCCAGCCCGAGAATGGTACGACCGACATCGCGCTGATGTATTTGCCCAGCGAGACCTTATATATGGAGGCGGTGCGCAACCGCGACCTGGCCGACTGGCTCAATCAGCAGCATGTTTTTCCGGTGTCTCCGAATACGCTGCTGATGACACTGCAGACGATCGCCCTGGTGCACAAGTGGTACGAGGTCGCCAGCCGCTTCGAAAAGAGCCGCCTCGAACTGGGTAAGGCGCAGAAATCTTTCGACTATTTCCAGACGCAATTCGAAAATGTCGGCAAGAGCCTGAACAAAGCCCAGGAAGCTTTCGATACGGCGTCGAAACACTTGAAGACTTATCGCGGGCGAGTCAGCGTGCTCAGCGGTCAGGAACAGCTGGAACTCGATTCGCCGAAAGAGGCCGGGCCGCCGCTTACGGACAAGGCGAGCGCGTAGCAGGGGTCATAATCCCTAATCACCTGTCCGTGTGATATCTGCTCCACAACACAGTAGTTTCCGTCACAGGAACAAACCTGTTCCTCCACATACTCTTTCCACGTAAGGCCGCTACAACCTGCAATCTGCGGAACGGCTTTGTTCGCCACGTCGCCTATAGTCCGCCAGAACTGAGGAGTTAATCATGAAATTGGCCGCGTCATTTATATTGCTGGTCGCAGTCAGCTGTCTGGCACAATCGCCTATCAAGCATGTGGTTGTGATCGTCAAAGAAAATCAGTCTATGAACTCGTACTTCGGGAGATATCCTGGCGTCACCGGAGTCACGACGTGGGTGACCTCTACTGGTGTCACCGTTCCCCTGAAGACGATTTCTGATACTCAGCCGAATTGCCCTCACCGCTGGGTCGATTCACAAACTGACATTCACATGGGAAAGATGGACGGCTTTGATAAAACCTGTGCCCACCTCGGAGCCTATGTTCAGGCAGACTCGACAACTGTGCCAAGCTACTGGGCTTATGCGCGGCAGTACGCGCTCGCCAATCGCATGTTCGCTCAGCTCAGCGGACCTAGCTTCCCCAATCATCTGCTCATCTTCACGGAGCGGAACAACAGGGTCATCGAGAATCCCAACACCGATTTTGGAACGATAGCGCGCACCG
Organism: Terriglobales bacterium; assembly: GCA_035691825.1. Classification (GTDB taxonomy): domain Bacteria; phylum Acidobacteriota; class Terriglobia; order Terriglobales; family Acidobacteriaceae; genus Gp1-AA122. Next base: position 20,750 of record DASSIO010000103.1, read on the forward strand.
TTGGCTGGGGCTGCGATGCGGCCGCGGCCGGCTATACTGCTGTTTCCATCGATCCCACCAATGGAACGCGGTACACACAGGCGCCATGCTTTGCGATGGCCACCATGGGCGATATCCTTTCCCATGCCGAGATATCGTGGAAAATTTATGCTCCCCAGCCAACTAAGAACATAGCTTATGTGTGGAATTTCGGCAGTTACATTTCCAATTTATGGTATGGCGCACAGCGGGCACGAGACGTGGGTGTCCCTCAATTCGACATTGATGTTGCTAACGGCGATCTTCCGCAAGTGTCGTGGCTCATACCGGGTCTTGCCGAAAGCGAGCACGCTCCGCAGTCCCTTCGCGCCGGCATGAACTGGACGGTTGCCAGAATTAACAAGCTCATGGCAGCCAAAGAGAAAGACGGCTCTTCCACTTGGGCGTCCACTCTCATCATTGTTACGTGGGACGATTGGGGCGGTTATGTCGATTCGGTTGCGCCGCCCGTGCGAAATTATTTTGGGCTTGGCATACGAGTTCCATTGTTGGTGATTTCTCCCTTCGCCAAGCACGGCTACATCAGCAATACCGTGTACAGCTTCGATTCCATCAACAAAACCATCGAGAAGCTTTTCGGGGTGCGGTGCCTGGTGACGGACTGCAATGCTGTCGTACGCGATCTGACGGACATGCTGAATCTGAGTCCCGGAGCGACGCCGCAACCGCCGTTATTCTTGTCCGCCCAGCCTTACACCGAATCCAAGCATTTGGAATTGGACGGCATGGTGGATGAAGATGATGATTAATAATTAGCTACTAGCTACTAGATGTTAGTTCCCTGGCGGTATACCAGGCTGAAGAGCGACCTTAATTTCAGGGAGCGATCGGGAGATCGCGATTCGCCGAACCCGGGTACGGGTTGCTGCCGTTGTCTGCAGAGTCCTGGCTACACGTTTCGATACGACCAGCTGTTGTTATCCTCTTAGTAACTCCCCCCCCGCCCCGGGTGCTTGCAAAATCTTGAAAACAAGACGCCCAATCTGGGAATTCAGGGAATGGACCGCAAAATCTTTGAGTTTACAGGAGTTAGAGGCAAAATCTTCGAAACACAAGTGTTAGCTGCCAGCTACGGCAGCTACGAGCTACTAGCTGCTAGCCTCTAGCTAAAGCAAGCCTTCTGCGGTGGTCCCGTCTGGAAGGCGGTTGTGATTTCAAAAAGCGATTGAAGAACCCGGCGATTTCGCCGAACTCCAGCCGGCGGGGTCCTGCAATCCATACCTGCACGCGGGGGCTAAAGCCCGCATGTACTTTGACTTCAGTTACGCGGCCCTAAAGGGCCGCTCTTCCACCATCATTGCGGGCAGCGGATATTTTTCCGCAGCCTGCTCTGGGAGCTTGGCAGGCGGAGATGCATGAGGCCTGGCTACACGTTCCCCTAAGACCAGTATGACGGAGTTGCGGGGGTAGTTGGGACATTCCAACACAAATCTATTTGTCCGCGGATGATTGACATACAAACAAGCACCCAGTACTGGGGGATTGACAAAGGGTGCTGAGTTTTTGAGCGTAGCAGAGATTGTTCACCAACTAAGCGTCAGGCGGACGCCGGGAGTTTTATGCAACATTGGTTCTGAGACTCCCAATACGCGAGCATCTTAGTTCACCCCGAGGCGCCGCTTGTGATGCGGGAAGTCTACCTATCATATTTTATTTGTCGCCGAGGACTTGGCATGGTAAAACTATTCCGCCTTGACAGGGAAACTAATGAACTGTTTACGTCGATGCACCCCGTCTGTTTTTTTGAGTTGTCTGAGTCTTCTCGGATATTGTTTGCTCCCCGGCACAATTTCCATTGCCCAAAGCTACTTATATGACTATTCGCGTGTGATCTCAGGTGGTAGTCCTTTGGGCGCAGTGGTCGCCGACCTCAACGGCGACGGCAGGACCGACATTGTGACCGTCAACTCCCAGAGCACGGTATCAATCATGCTTGGGACTTCGAATGGAGGCTATGCTTCTCCTGTGACCTACCCGACGGGATCATTTCCGTTCACAGTCATAGCTACCCATCTCAGAGGAGCTGGCAAAACGGATGTGGTCACCGTGAACATGCCGAACGGAATCGATCAACCGGGCACTGTTTCAGTTTTACTTGGAAATGGTGACGGGACTCTCCAAGCACATGTCGACTACTTCGTCGGGGATTTCCCCACTGGGATCGTAGCCGGCGATTTCAATGGCGACGGCAAAATTGATCTTGCCATTCCAAATAAATTCGATGCCACCGTTTCTATCCTGTACGGAAACGGCAATGGTACTTTTCAGCAGCAGGCGTTGGTCTCGGTCGGATTGGATCCTGCTTCGATCGCGCGTGGTGATTTCAATGGCGACGGCAAGACAGATTTGGTCGTTCCGTGTGTCGGCTCTAGTCTTGTTACCGTTCTCCTTAATAAAGGTGGCGGCGCATACACCCGCGTGGACTCTGCATTTAGTTCGAGCTACAACGACACCAGTTTAGTCGTAACTGGGAAATTCGACAGCAGTGGGAAGCTGGATGCGGTTATTTCGAGCAAGATCTTCGCGCAACTTTACCTACTGCAAGGAAACGGCGATGGTAGCTTCAAGTCGCCAATACCGCTGGTCAGCACTAACGCCGGTGACGTTTCTACACTTATCGCAGCCGACATCAACCAGGACGGCAAGACTGACCTCGCATACGGCGCTGTCGCTCCGACAGAATTTTCGGTCCTTCTTGGCAACGGCACGGGCGGATTCTCCACGCCGATCTCTTCTCCCTTGCCGGCCACAGCGTCAGTTGCATTGGCGGACGTCAATGGCGACGGTCGCATTGATCTCATAACCCCGCAACAGTCCTTCAATTCGGTCGCGTTAGTGCTCGGAAACGGAAAAGGGAGATTCGGATTCCCGAACACGGCAAGCCTCTCTGGGACTGTTTATGGCCCGAACTCCACAGTCGTCGCCGACTTCAACGGAGATGGCAAACTGGACCTTGCGGTAGCGGAAACCAATTTTCCTCAAGGTCAGGTAGCCGTCTCCCTCGGCACAGGTCACGGACAGTTTGGTTTGCCCATTATTTCCCCGCTCCTTTCGCAGGCGATTAACAATCAAGACCGGATGCTCGCGGGTGATTTTAATGGTGACGGCAAGGCTGATCTAATCATCATGGATGATTTTTCGACCGGCTTCCAGGTCCTTCTCGGAAACGGCAACGGCACCTTTCAGGCCCCAGTCGATACACCTCTGAACACCACCCTGAATTTTGCCATCGGCGATTTCAATAGCGATGGCAAGGCGGATGTGGTCGTCAGCACATCCTTAAACGGCCAGACATTGATTAGCATATATCTCAGCAATGGCGACGGAACGTTTAAACTGGGCGCTCAATATACAGAATTGTACGGAGGCCCGGTGGTAGCGGACGTAGATGGCGATGGGAAGCAAGACTTGGTATTCGTCGGAAATCCTGTCTTCGTGATGCTCGGCAACGGCAATGGCACCTTCCAGAACCCGATTACCGGGCCGGTATTAACTTCCGGCTTCAGCAGTATAGTCAGGGACTTCAATGGCGACGGAAAACCTGACATTGTGACCGGCACATACAATGGCATCGCCTTCTTGAAGGGAAATGGGAACGGAACATTCCAGAATCCGGTGTATTCGAATCCCCTAATTAGTTTTTGCTGCCAAATGTTTGCTGAAGATGTAAATAATGACGGTAAGCTCGACCTTGTGAGTAATGTCTACCAATCTGTTCTCGTGATGCCAGGAAATGGAGATGGCACGTTTCAGGCTCCCTTCTCTTATGGCGTGAACGGACAGATCTTCTCCGGCAACGTCATTGGCGGGGACTTTAACTCCGACGGCGTCGCCGATATCGGCGTGGTTTTTCAGGGGCAAAAGACAGATGTGTCGCTCTACCTGAGCCAACCAACGGCAGTCCTATTTCCGACTGCAGTCAACTTTGGGTCGATAAAAGTGGGGCAAAAGAGCGCAGTAGTCAATGCGCAATTCTCAAACGAGGGAAACAGGAAACTCTTACTCTCGAGCATTCAGGTAACCGGCAATTTCGTTGAAACCAACAACTGCGGCCAACAACTGAAAATCGGACAAAGCTGCACGATTCAGGTGTACTTCCAGCCTCAGATCGTTGGAGCTCAGAACGGCACGATCATAATCAAAGACAATGCCTTGGGAACTTATCAGCGAGTAAGCCTCAGCGGCAGGGGAACTTAGTCCCAACAAGCGGAAGTGTCCGCGAGTACTTTGATTCGAGCTTTTTCGGCTTCCTCACTCGGACAAGTGTCAACTGTCGTAATCAGGCCTTAACCCTCCAATCCCTCTGACAGGGTTTTGGTTGAGTCGGGATATTTCAACAGTCGATCCGAGTGACTGGCGTCAGTAGATACTCCATACACCCGGTGTGACCACCTCCAAAAGATGACCGTCGGGATCGCGGAAGTAAAGCGCCTCAGCCCCGTATTTCCAAGTTTTCCTGAACTCAATCGGAATACCCTGTTGTGACAGCCAGGCCTCCCAAGCTGGTATTTCCGAACGCGCAATTCCGAAGGCAATATG
>DASSIO010000104.1:0-3341 GCA_035691825.1 Terriglobales bacterium
CGTGCGCCGTGAAAAGGCGCTGGTCCACTGCGGGTGAAAGCCCCGCCCGGGAACTGGTTCGCTCCACCCGGAAGCAATCGGAGCGGCGGTGGAGGAAACGAAGCCGTCGGAGCCTCCGGTGTAGAGGGTCGCTTAGGCGACTTGGCAAGCATGCAGGCCGTAACGTGTCATCTGGGGCCTGAGAGGCCCGCGAAAACTCATGAAAATCACTACGAGTATTGGCAGAATAATCGCCGGTGGGAGTGGTAAGGTCGATCACTCACTGGATAAGGCGAAGCTGTTAACGTGTCTGACCCGGAGCGTGCGTGGTGGAGCGAATAAATGGGCGTTGCACTCCCTCTGGTGGGGAACAGCGATAGCCCGCGACCGTGGTTGACGTAAGTTGCAGCACACTCTCTGCTCCCGCCAGGAGGAACGTATGTATCGCATAGCGGGAATCGACGTACATAAAAAGAAGCTGGCGGTAGTAGTAAGCGATGTTGAAGTGCATGGCGAGTACCAGTTTGAGCGGTGTTGGTTTGGGGCCAACCCGGAGCAGCTTCGCTTCTTATCGCAATGGCTGGTGGAGCACCAAGTCGAAGAAGTGGTAATGGAATCTACGGCACTCTACTGGAAGCCGGTATGGGGAGCGCTGGAGCGATATTGGCAGCCGATTTGTCAGAAACGAGAAGGCGCGGGTGCAACCTCGGGAATCTTGCATCTGGCGCAGGCACAATCGAATCGTGGCCCACGCGGTCGGAAGAAAGACTTTCGCGACGCAGAGCGGCTGGTGAAGCGTCTGGTAGCCGATGAGCTGAAGTTGAGTTTTGTGCCGGATTGGGAACAGCGCCTGTGGCGCACCCTCACCCGCCGTAGATACCAGCTCACGCGCGCTCGCGTCCAGTTACAGAATCAGTTGGAGGCTTTGCTGGAAGAGGCCCACCTCAAGTTATCCAGCCTAGTCTCAGATCTGCTGGGTATTAGCGCACGGCGCATGTTGCAAGCGATCGCCGACGGGGAAACCAATCCGGAGGCTCTGGCCAGCCTAGCCGATCGCCGCTTACGGGCCACCCCGGCGCAGTTAAGCGACGCGCTCGGCGCATGTACCGAGCTGCACGCACTCTATCGCCGGCTGATCAAAATGATGCTGGGGGAGTGGAAAGTAATCGAGGAACACACGGCAGAGCTGAATCAGGAACTCGCAACCCTACTCCGCCCGCACCAAGACGCAGTCGAGCGGCTAGCCGAGGTGCCCGGTCTAGGCGTTGACTCCGCCCAACAGATCCTTGCCGAGGTAGGAGCCAATGCGGCCGTGTTTGCTTCCGACAAGAATCTCAGCTCTTGGGTAGGAGTCTGTCCTGGAGACGAGGAAAGTGCGGGGGAGTCTTCCAGTCATCGCTCCCCGCAAGGTAACCGACAGATGCGGCGTCTTCTCAACCAAGCCGCCAATGCTGCAGTCAAAACCAAAGGAAGCATTTTCGAAATTGTGTATCGCCGCCTCGTGCCGCGCCTGGGCCACAATCAAACCATCGGTGCTGTTGCCCATCGCCTATGTCGATTGATCTGGCTCATTCTCCGCAAAGGTGTTCGCTATGAAGAACGCGGTCCGGCGGTGAGCCAACGGTCAAGGCAAAACCGCACCAGCAAGATGATCAGAGAACTCCGAACGCTCGGTTATCGGGTGGAATTTCTCAATGCCGTACCCAGCAATCCAATGCCGTAGCCGGGATTTTCGACCGTGAGTAAACGCTGAGCAGGCCTCGAAACATGTAACGCAGGAGCCGACCCACCGTGTAATTGGGGAAGGCCGACGTTGATGGAAATCGTACGAGCGAATAGGGTCCATCAAACCTGCCGGGGTAATGGCGACGGCATGTAGGCAAAAGGGACCAGCTGCAACACGGGAAGCCCCAGCGGTGATCGCAGTCGCGATCAACTAGCAACTCGCGAGAGTACAGGCTGGGCCGTCTGGGGTGGCGGAGAGGTCCGTACTACCGATGAAGCCGGGTAACTCCGGTGGAGGGAAGGGACCTCAGTTAAAGACGAACGCAAGAAGCGACGAAGGACATGGGGATTGACGATGAGTCTAGCAGCCCCAGATTCGCGTTCAGAAGTTGCAGACGGCGTTACATGCCTAGTGGGAATTCGGTGTGTGTCTTTTCCGAGAGCCGGATGCGGGAAATCCGCCTGTCCGGTTCGATGAGCGGGAACAGGAAACAGAACCAAGCCAAACCGGACTGAGGCGACGGCGCGAAAGCGCAGTCAACACGCCACCGGGAGACTAAAGCTACTGCGCCTGTTCTCGACTCTACTCAGAATCCCTGTTCCGGGCATTTTGAGTGCTATCGGGATTTCTCGCCTACCATCCGAACTATAATCGGTTTCCTCCGAGGGCGTTGGAGAAGAACGCTAGAATGCGGCGAAGGATGACTGGAGATTGTGAATATGGATTCGTATATAAGAACGCATGTGAATCGGACTGGCAGATGGATTCGAAAACACATGCGCGGCAACAAAGAGGAACGTCCTGAACAGGTACGCTTGGGCGAAGAGATCATGCAATTTCTGGTTAAGCGCGAAACCAGTCTCGCCGACGCGGTCGATGCGCTCACCACGCTGATGCTCAACGTCCTCACACGCAACTACGGCAAAAGAGACGAGTTCTCCCGCTTTTACGAACAGGTGAGCACCTTCCTGGGACCAACGGAGCGTGATCTGGCAGTAGTTCCCTGGATTCCCCTGCCCGGCGCGGCGAAAGCCCCGCCAAGAACTGTGACGATGGTTGAACGACCCGAGGGGATTCTCCGTTTGGCCACTGAAGTAGGCGAGCTAATGGCCAAGTGGGGACCCAAAAGCTTCGGCGACGGTATCAATGCACTCACCGGGACGATGCTCACCGCCATCGAAGCCACGTGCGATCGCGAAAGGGCGGACGAGTTCGACTTGCTTATCGGCGGGTTCTCAAAATGGGTGCAGTCGGGAGAGCGGGTTCAGTAGAGCATGTCAACTTCTGCTAACAGGCCATTACCGCTGGCTCGTGCCGCGAATGGGAATGGTCATACGCGCGGAAATTCCAATCCCCAGTGACGGGCGAGACGCCCCGCGACAGCCGGCGAGACGCCGGCGCTACGGATTATTGATGCGCGGTGGGAGCGTCGGTGTTGCCGGTCGTCAGCGGCGGCGCGATCGGCTCGGTGACTTCCTCTGCGGCCTTGGGCAGGGGCGATTCCAGCGCGATCTGCAGCACCTGATCCATGGTATCCACGAAATGGAGCTTCATGGCGGTGCGCAGGTTCTCGGGAACCTCGGCCAGATCCTTCTCGTTATCCTTCGGCAGAATGACCTCGAACAGACCGGCGCGA
>DASSIO010000105.1:0-4708 GCA_035691825.1 Terriglobales bacterium
GTGATCCTTTGCACGGCGAGAGGGTGTGTGCCGGCGGATTTCGCTTCATAGTCGTTCGAGTCGCGAAAGAGATCCTCAGCGGTCGGACTGCGGTCGCGGTTGCCGCTACAGATGAACAGCAGTTTGGTCTTGGGCTTTGTCCTGCCGAGCCGCGGGAGATCATACCGCGTTCCGGTCTCTCGGGTAGCTAATCCCGGCTTTGGCGGATTGGCGACCCGCCTTTTCTTGCGACTACGCGGCGATCTTTGTGGTCACCACCGTTTTTCGTATTTCCTCTTCCACTCTACGTCTGAACTCATATGGCCGCGACACGTATCGAAATGGCCCAGCGGTTTTGCTGTCGCTGTGCACCACAATGGAGCCGTAATCCAGCATGCGTCCCAAGTCACTCTGCTGAATCTCGATAGAATCGATCTCTTGCAGTGAAAATTGAGCGGCCCTCCGCTTGATCAGCGCACCTGAGTTCAAGACGACGCGGCGGTTGGTGACCGCGATCTCATCCGACACCCGATTCAAGAGGCCGAGAAGGACGGCCCAACCCGCCACTTGCAGCATCACGATGCCGCTGACAAGAGCAGATTGGAGGGCAAAATTGTCCATCCAGAAAGCCCAGGAAAACACGATGAGGAGCACGCCCGGAACACCGAAGACGACAGCCAGAACAAACGGCCCGACGAGCACGACCCAGTGCAGGCGTGCTCGGTAGCAGACGTGCTCTCCTCGGGCGAACGTCTGATCGATGGAGGGCATAGCGCACACCTTGACGCGACTGCCGTGACCGGAATCACAACCGCGCGCCAACGATCTGGCTGCCTTGCCCGCGTCGACCCAGTGCCATGTGACTCCTATCACCGCGAATCGCAGACAGGACTGCGGTAAGGAATGATTTGCGACCGGGCTACGCTGCGCCTGCTCCTCTACCTCGCTCCGGGTGAGCAACCTCCATGTCCGCCCAGCGTTCCCGCGTGTGCATGAAGACATAGGCGCCCAGCAGCGTGAGCATGAGCAAGCTGAGAACCGTCATCACGAACGCGAACCAGGCCAAGTTCCGAACGGGACCGAAAGCTTCCCCCTCCGCTTGGCTGGCGATAATGGTCCAGCCCAGATTCGGATACGCCTCTTTCAGACCGGTGTCCGCGAACCCGATCAGGTAATTTCCGCCGCTTGGCAATAGAGATACAACGTAGCCCGCCTCTCGGCCGCGGACTGTTCCCAGGGCCTCACGCGCCACCCCGTATTCTTCTGACTTGAGCTTCAGAGATGCCGGTACGCCGGGTGCGGTCAGAACCGTACCGTTGTCCCCCACGAGAAACACGTGGCCGGTGCGTCCGATCTGCTCCTGGTTGAGCAAGGAGAACAGGGATGAGACGTCCACGAGGACGTTGACGGCGCCGGCAAACCGACCGCTGCCCTCTTGCAGGACCGGATAGCCAATGCCGAGATAGTGTACCTTTGTTTGCTCGTCGTAGCGTACATCGGTGATGTAGATAGTTCCCTTACCTTGTCCATACAACCCTTGCCAGTAATCACGATCCGTCTGCGCGTAGTGCAGAGGGCGATCTGTTGCCGCAATCGTGGCGCCGGCTTGATCCGACACTGTGATCTTGAGCAGCTGCGGATTCATTTCGCGGTAGTGTCTCAGGGTTTGCGACAGGTCTGAAGAAAGCATTTTTTGAACGAAGGTGTCGGCTTTAGCGGTGTTCCACTCCTGCTCCATTTGCTGCATCTGAGCGTTGATCGCCTCCGTTCCCTTGCGCTCATCGTCATGATTCGCAGCAGCAACTGCCGCAAGCGCCGCAGGAAGGCGAGTGATGGTGCCGACATCCGTTACGCGTTGGTGGACAAATTCGGTGGTCAAGGTCGCAGCACCGCGGGCGATCGCTCTGAAGTGCGCTCCCTCCACTTGACGGATGAGCGTATCCGCTTGCAGCGCCAGATAAAAGCCGACCACGTTGAGAGGAACGATTACCAGGATCACCGCAACTAGCAATCTTTGCAGCGATATCTTTACTTCGAGCGGAGTGAATGGCATGCGACACCTCCTTTAAGGCCCGAGGGTCGCCCTTATTCTAGCTTCTGAGAGGCGGAACGGAATTGGTAGGAAACAAGTCACCCACTCGTGTGACATAGCTCGTGTTGCCGGTTACCTTGGCTCTGCCGCTCACTTCTCGATAAGGCAGTACTCGCCGAGCTTTTCGACGAGATTTTCCGGGGTGGTCTGGGCCGGATAGACCCGCACATTCGAGCAGACATACGCTCCCCAGTTCTTGGGCGAACGGACCATCACGTAGCTTCCCGGTTGCAGGGCACTGCAACCTGAAGTATTCGTGTTGCATTGCAGTTCAAAGCGCGTATTCGCTGCCTGAACCGCAACGATGACAACTCCATTGGTCACCTCCGCACCCTTGACCGTAATGGGCTCGTATTTCTCTTGAGCCAATACCTGCATCGCTGCGAGCGCGATGCCGAAGAGGAACAGGCCAACAACCGCCTTTTTCATAGCCCGCCTCACCACCACCTCTATGTTCCCGCCATGGCAAGACCTGTGTCAGTGACGCCGACACCTTGGTCACAGGCCGGGGTGATAAGGGTCGTTGGAGAGTGTGCCGTGTGAAGCGGATGATAGAAGTAGAGTTGGTGCGCCGAAGAAGCACGCCCGCCGTTTCGGGGGGTGGAGCATGGATAGTTCGTTCGTAATCGCAATTGCAATCGTTTTCGTCTGGATCTTTCTTTCCGGCGAAGTGGGGAAGATCGCTGAGAAGAGAGGGCATAGTGGCATTCTTTGGTGCGTGTTCTCTTCGATTTGTTCCCCGTTGATCGGGTTTCTTGTTGTCGAGCTCTTGCCGTCGGCTGCCGATCTCATGCCGGTCGGTTACAGGCCTTGTCCGTACTGCTCACGGACAGTGAAGGTCGGAAGGGTAACCTGCCCGTATTGCAACGCTGATTTGTACGAAAGGCAAAAGCCGGAGAAGAGGGCGGCGTAGATCTTTTGAGGTCCGGCTGAAGGCCGATCGACGGCTTTGAGAGTTCTACGCAATAGTGGTAGACAAAGGAGGGACCGCCATGAAATCAAGCAACTACATCTTGGGGGCTCTGTTTGCGGTGGCGCTTGTGGCGGTATTGGCGCTGCTCTTCAACGTTCCGGAGCGTGCGGCGACGACCAAAGGTGCAACCATTTACGATCCCGCCAAGGAAGTGGTTGTAAAGGGGGTCATCGAAAAGGTGTGGGACTTTGCCTGCCTGGAGAGTGATGGTGCGGTCGGAAGGCATATGCTACTGCGCACCAGTCAGGGACGCATGCAAATCCACATGGCGCCGGAGCGCATAATGCGTCACCAGCCGCTGACCTTCACTGTCGGCGATCAGGTCGAGGTAGTGGGTTCACAAGTACACGTATGGGACAGAAATGACGTGCTGGCGCGCGAGATCACCCGCGGCACTGAGATGATGGTGCTCCGTGATCGGCAGGGCAATTTGCTGCTCTACGAGTAAGGCTGAATCGAGGTGAGATGCTTACCGGCGCGTGTGAAAGAACGCGCGCAGGGGGTGCACCATGGGGTTGCTCGTATTCGCACTCGCCTTCGTATTGATATGGGTACTGCTTGCCGCACTGGTTGGCGAATTTGCGGAGAAAAGAGGGCATACCACTGTGCTTTGGTACATCTTTTCCTTGATCTGCTCGCCGTTGATAGGATTTGCCGTAGTGGCGGCCCTTCCTTCGGCTGCTGAGCTGGAGCCGGTAAAGTACATTTGGTGCCGACATTGCCTGAGGACGGTGAAGATCGGCACTGATATTTGTCCGTACTGCAATGCTGACTTGACCGGGAAGGGCAAGGCTGAAAAGAAGGCGGCATAGGTTTCGGCGATTTGGCGTACCTGCCTTTGGTGAGATCTTATTTAATGAATGGCCCCCGGAGGACCACCACCTTCACAAGTACCGCATGTCACTGACATCGCTGCTTGCAGCGCGGTACAAGGAAGATAGGCCGGGTGTCTTCGGAAGATCAACTCTCAACCCCAGCTTTTCAAAGCGGGCAATGAGTGGGGAGACGCCCGGCAACTTCTTATTGGAGTGGCTACTGCCATGCTCAGCGTGTTCTGTTCGCCGAGTCGTTACACCCAGGGCAACAACGCTATGCAGTCCCTTGGGCAGGAAATGGCAGCCCTGGGCTTGGCTGGACCCGCACTGATCGTTGCTAGCAGGTCAGCCGTTGCATCCCTTTCTCAAATCTGGGCACAAACACTCCCAGGAGCGGGCTTTGTCTATCAGGTTTTCCATTTCGGAGGAGAATGCTCCATCGCAGAGATCGAGCGCGTGAAGGCAGAGGCCTTACGGCAGCAAGCCAGAGTTATTGTCGGGGCGGGCGGCGGAAAGACACTGGATACCGCCCGGGCAGCGGCAGCGGCTCTCAACCTCTCGGTAGTGAGTTGCCCGACAGTCGCTTCGAGCGACGCTCCTTGCAGCGCTCTCTCCATCATTTACACCGATGAGGGCGTCTTCCGCGAGATCCGGCTGTTCCGCAGGAATCCTGATCTAGTGCTTGTAGATACCCAGGTTATTGCCCGCAGTCCGACGCGCCTGCTGGTGGCCGGAATGGGTGACGCGCTCTCCACCTGGTTTGAAGCAAAGACCTGTGTCGCTGGTCACGTCCGAAATATGAGGGGCGGAGCTTCCACTCGAAGCGCCCTGGCGCTGGCCGAGTTGTGC
>DASSIO010000106.1:0-39914 GCA_035691825.1 Terriglobales bacterium
TTTATCCATCAGTTCAAAGTACCGGCTCATGTCGTTTCGCCTTTACGCCGGGTGGGTGGCGTCGATTTTTGCTGCTTATCTCCACGAGCTCCGAGCTAGAGATATCCAGTTACGCGGGTAAGAGATTTGGCAACCGCTGGCGGAAGGAAGCAAAGTCACGATTCCTGGCGCGACTTGCCAAGAAATTTCCGCTGCTACTCACGGCTCCGCCCTCTGAGTCACACGGACCCGCTTACGAATCACACTTTTAGCACCTTGCGGAGCAGGCCAAAATCCGGTAAAGCACGGGAGACCACCTAGTACGAGTCACTAATCGCGGCTAGGGGAAAGACCTGATTCTTGCGGAGGCTGTGGCTTTCCAAGCAAAGAGCCCGGTCTATCCGAGAAGTGGAAAGACTGAACAGAACGCACTGTTTTCGAAATATGAAACGGGGAGGCTTGGGGATTCCGATTCAATCTTCAACAATGCGGGGGGATTAGTTGATGTAGATTCCAGGATTGATTACGGAGTTTGAGGCGTCTACACGCGAGCCACCCGGCGACATTCCCTCTGACCGATCGAGTTCGTAAACCAACCGATCTCCGTCGAGGGAGGCATAGGCAAGCCAGGCTCGATGCTTTTCAGGGCCTTCGACAACCCACTTCTTCCCTCTGCGCAAGAGCTTCATCTCGCTTCGTGCCCTCCACCAATGGTTAACATCGCGAGGAAGAGCAATCCAGAGCTTCTTTTCCGCCCGCAAACCAGACAGATAGGCCAGGAGTGATTTGTAGGTTCGTCGCAGGCGCGCTTCCAGAATATAGTCCGGATGAACAATGAAGCTGGCCAATCCGTGCTTTTCGAGAATTTGCGCAATTTCGAGCTCCCAAAGTGCGGTGGAGTCTTGATTGAGAATGTGAAAGAGGGAGTAGTCCTGAGTGGCGGTAACCGGCAATTCCAGGATTTTGCCCACGAAGTATGGCATTACGGTACAGCATCCGCCGCGTTGTGGATCCAAATGCGCTGCATTGGGCACGGACATGTCGTACGAAAAATCGAGGGCGTCGTACCATGCGAGATTGCGATAGAGGGCTCCCGAGCGAAACCCGAGGGCACCAAAGGCCCGGCCGTAATGATTAATGCGGCGAGCCCGCTCGAAGAACTGCGCCTTGCTCGCAAAGAGCCTTCCGTCATGATTCAAATCGTGGACATTGATTTCAAACCCTCTGGCGCGAATCTCCTCCATAAACGATGGGCCAAGAGCGTAGCGTTCTTCAGGAACCAACTGAAAGGAGCTGGGAATCCCAAAGTGCTCATCGATATCCATAAGAGCCTGGCAGAAATCCCGACCGGGAACGGCTTCCACATCGTGAGTGACGATCGCGCAGCCCGGGAACCCATCAGGCCAAAACCAGATGAACGGCACTCGTTCACCCCCGCGAGCTCGGATGCAAAGGCGGAGCATTCCCTCGTGTACTTGCTCCACGGTCGTATCGACGGGCCAGCGCGGAAATGAAATGGAACGCCAATCCGCGAGCCTAAGTTTCTGGAGGTGACGGCGGACGCGAACACCGAGGAGAGGACGCGCGAGATAATAAAGCGCGTTGGCAAGGCGGCTCGAAAGGACAGAAGGACGATTCGTAGCGGCGCAATAGCGCTCAAGGCGCAGATTGTCGATGACTTGATCGGGATCGAAGGAGAGGCTAAGAGAACCTGAGTGGGCTACTGCATCGTCCCAGGCGTCGTGAAGATCTCCCGATGCCACGTTGCGTACCGAACCCTTCCGGAGTGATCCGAAGCAGATTGCTTCGGGCCCAAAGCGAAAATGTCCGGATTGCCCCGTTAGCCCGCCGCCTGCGGAGCAAAGAGCGAATTCCTCAGGACAACGATAGTATTCGAGGAATGTTCGATTCATAGGGCACGGTCAGCGTTCGAACAACGCAGAGACTCAAGTCAGAGTGGCCTAAGTGTTGGTGATGGATAGGTAATGACCAGGGTTAGGGAGCCCCTTTTTCTTTGGAACGAGAAAGTGAAGCAGGGCGGAGTTTGTGCCTACGCTTCCTCCGAGCCGCGAGAAACCGCAATGCTCTGAGGGCGCTGGAGAGCTTCACCCGTCGACTTGTTGGCAACTGAGCGGGGCACACGCGCCAGTGCTTGGGCCACTGTGCGCGCAGCGAAATCCGCGCCAGCAACGAAACGCATCAGAGGGCCATAACTCCAAACAGCCGGCGCGCCGAGGAAATGCAAGCCGGGAATGGAGGATTCAAAACCGCGTCCTAGCACGGGATGACCGTCAACGAGCCGAAGTGAAGACGTCAACGTCTCCGGAAGAAACTCATATCTCCTGACGTTGATGCGATAGCCGGTGCCCAACAGGACGTGATCTACCTGCCGCTGTGAGCCGTCACTTAGTTTCAGCTCGACCCGTTTTCCTCGGGCTGTCGCCGAAAGAACTGTGAGACCGGTGGAAATTTTAATGCCGGCCAAGCGCGGCTTCAACCAGCCGACTCCGTTGGCGCTGAGCGACTTACGACGCCATGCATTTTGCGTCTTGCGTGGAAGCGAGCGGAAAAAGTTGGGACGCGCAACGGCATGGCTAATGAAAGCGGGGCCAACGTCAGGCCAGGCGTAGAGGAGCGCACCGACAGGCCGGAAAGTGTGAAGCCAGGGGCGCTGCCAGGTCCAACGGACGCAGCTTTCTCGAACCACGAGTTCAACTTCGGCCTGGCCTTCGTGGAGAAGTGCCGCCGACTCAAGTGCACTCTGCCCCGCCCCCATCACGACTACTCTCTGTCCACGAAAACGGGCCAAGTCGCGCTCTTCGGAAGAATGGGAGGCCAGGTCAGGCGAAAGGCTCGCAAACTGAGGTGGCCGCCAAACAAAGGGCCCGATTCCCCCCGCGATGATCACGCGACCGCATCGAATGATTTCTCCATCTGCCATCGAGATTCGAAAGCCCGAGCTATCCTTTTCGATCTCGACTACTTTTCGATTTTCGAGATTCGGAACCGCGCGGGATTGAAACCAACGACCGTAGGCAACAAAGCGATCGAGAGGGATAGGGCGGCTAACGGGCGCTCCGATCGCGGATTGAAATGCGTCAATCGTCAGCGCCCCGTTGGGGTCGGACAATTGGGAGGCTTCGTAGGGAGATCGCAAGCACATGCCCTGTGGCATGTTGCGATCCCAGAAGGACATAGCCTCTCCAAATACACGGACGTTTACTCCGCGCGCGTTCAAATGGGCGGCCGCCGATAACCCGTACGGACCCGCTCCAACAACAACCACATCTGTCGTGGATTTCAAGTGTGATCCTCCTTCATTCTTCAGAATTTCAAACACGGGCGTGTTCTCCGCGAGTTGATAGCTTGCTGTCAGGTGGTGCAGTCTGAAGTCTTAATCGAAAAGAAGCGGCTCGACATCCCCAAATCGTTACTTCAAACGATGCCATTGCCCCGGAACACTCTTTTGCCGGCAAGGTAGGCGATAAGCGGCAGTTCGAGAATTCCGGGCAAAGGATCATCGGAAGCGAAGATTGCCGGAACCAGGGGGGGGCGAATCGAGCGCAAATATTCGCGCATGGACAGCCGGCCATGAAGAACTTCGCGGATAGCCGTAGGCGCATCCGTGCTCATACGCACCCAGCGCACGCCCTTAATGGCTTTAGTCTGCGGAACCGCTTCCCCAATGGTGAGGAGCCAGAGGAGATACGGATAGTCCACGCCGGCGAAACCGCACAAGCTGTGCCAACCCCAAACTCGCGGATTGATGTCGAGCAGTTTCAGTTTTCCGTCTCGGTGATCGCGTTTGAATTCAATTTCGACGAGGCCCGTATATCGAACTGCCGCTATGAGTGGCTCCGCTGCCGCAGAGATGGACGGGTCATCGATTGTCTCCACAAAGGTGCTGGCGCGCCCGAAGTCCATGGGAAACTGCCTGATACGCCTGGCGGAGAGCGACGCGAGAGGCTGGCCGTCCTTGCAGAGCGTGGTGTAGGAAAACTGAGATTCACCGCCGCCAGGAATAAGCTCCTGAATCATGAGATTGTCGGTGCCGACGAGAGCCCTGGCCTCGTCGTAACGACGGAGGAGTTGTTCCATGGAATCAACGCGCCAGGCTTTCGAAGCCGTGAAGCGATTGAAGCCGCTGTTATAAGCTGGCTTGAGAATGACCGGAAATTGGCACTTGCATGCTGCGACTTGGTCGCGGTTCTCGGGACAAAGGGTCCACGGGTGATCGACGCCCACGCTGTCGGCAAGCTTATAGGCGAGCCGCTTGTCATACGACCATCGAAGCACGTCCCACCGCGGTGTCGTAAGTTGAAAGTGTTGGGCGAGAGTCGAGTGGTGGCGCGCAACAAGAGCGGCGGCTTCATCGCCGGTGGGAAACAATAGCCAATCTCGGATGCCTTCGCGGCCTGCAAGGGAGACGAGGAAATTCGCCATGTCCTCCTCGTCGTGACTGGGCCAGCGCAACGTGCGGCGGTTATAACGGGACAAGGCGGCCACCAATTGATCGCCGTGTTGAACAACCCACACAGGAATGCCGCGGCGGCCGAGGCTGCGAACAACCGCCAGCCCGCGATAGTCCGCGTCCATAACAACTGCCCCGACGCCGCGTTTTTTTCGAGACGGAGCGGGCGGAATCGACGCGGACGACTTCGGCTGCAACTCGACTGCGGCAGCGTTCATTCTTTTGCGTCTCGCTTTCTGGGTGAAAGGGCGGCGGGTTGCCGCGCACTTTCGTTTGACCCTACCTGTCTCGGAACTCGGCGTGGACTCATCCTTACCCCACGTGTTTATAGAGAAGCCTGCCGGCGGTTGTGAGCAAATTGCCCGGAAGATGACCAATCACCCGTTTTGCGAGGCTCATCCCGAAACCCGGTGAAGACTTCCGCCGGTCGGCGGCGTAACACCTGTGGTAGACCAGCTCCGATTGAGCCGCCCCCAGGTGTCCTTTGAAAGTAATGAGTCCGGGATTGTCAGAATCCGATCGACCCAGGTCCAACTCCCGGAGGCCCTGATCTTTTGCTTGCTGGATGGCCTTCCAGAAAAGGAACGGCATGGCGCCGACTTTGTGATAATCGGCGTCGGAGCAGCCGTATTTGTAAACGAGCCTTTGTCCGCAGCGAAGTGTGAGGATGGTGGCGATGGCTTTCTCTCTTGTGGAAGCCATATGAATCGTGAGCCGATCGCCCAAGCATGCAATCAAATTCTGAAACCACTCAATGGGTTGGGGCGGCAGTCTGTGGCGCCGGCGTGTAAGGACAGAGAGGCGGTAAAACTCTTTCAGGAGCGCCCGAGAGTTTCCTGAATCGTAGAGAATGCCTTCGCGTTCGGCGCGCCGGATCTTTCTTTGTGTCGAATCTTTCTGAAACCCTCGAAACAGATCCGGGAGACTCGGACGAAGGTCCAAAGTGTGGAAGCAGAACGAACCGCTTTCTTCCATTCTGGATCCAACCGGCGCACCTGCTTTTAGCGGGCGAATCTCGACATACTTAAGTCCTTCCCGGGCGAGCGCGCCTTGCAGTGATTCGAGGATGGCCTCGCGTTGCTCAGACGTTTCCAGGAGTGGCTCGCAATGGTCGGCAAAAGGCAAGGAGACCAACCTGCGCCCCGTCAGCCAACTGCTGATGCGACAGAAAACGATTCCATTCGTCAACATAGATCCGGGAGGAGAAGTGGTATAGACGATGGGTTCATAGCCATACGTTCGACGAAGCGCTTCCAGCCAGCCGATGGTATGAAAGACAGAGAAGCCGGAGTGTTGCCGGCCAAACTCCTCCCAGCGCGGATCCTCGAGCGGATTCAATGTATAAACTGGCATGGTGATCCAGACAAATTGAACTTGAGACTGATGGGCAGCAAAAGTTTTCAGAATTCAAACAGTCAGAAATGCGGGCCCGCCAAAAGCACCAGAAGCGGTCAGCATGCGTGAGCTAAGACTGTCGAGCCGGGATGCTTTTGAATTTGCCACAACGTCGCCCGAATCGCAGAGGAGCGAGGAAATTGCTAGAAGCATCCAAGCCTGAGCCCATCTCATGTAAGGGATTCGAACCGTATAAAAGCGCTGGACTTGATAATAAAAAAAGCCGCCTTTATCCCACATGTGATCGAGAGCCCACTCCAGAACGGAGCTGGCCAACGGAATGTTGCTTGGAGAGAGATCCCTGAGCAAGACCAGCGTGATGATGCTTTGCGCCACGCAATGAATATCGATGGGATAATCGCGGTTATGGAAATACCTCGGGGCTCCGTCTTCGCGGAAAAAGTGAGCGCGGTAGAACTGGAGGCCGCGTTGGATGTGAGGTTCGAACTCGGTTGACTCCAGACTGTTGTCAATGGATTGGAGTGCGCAGAGGTTATATCCAGTGTGGAAGTTGTCGATCCATCCTTGCGACGGCCCCTCTCCGTAAAACCACGAACCATCCTTACGTTGCTTTGTTGCGGCGTAGCGAGCAACGCGAAGTGCTGGAGCAAGGAACTTGGATTCTCCCGTGTGTTTGTACACGCGGCACAAAAGAGCCGAGGCAAGGAAATTGGCATTGTGCACTTGAGTACGAAGATTAGGCAGCGGGTAACTGAAACCGGCAATCGAGGTACCCATACTCCAGTAGAGCTCGTCCAGAATGTACTGTGCTGTGCTCACCGCCATATTCAAACAGCGTTTCTCGCCACGCTGCTCATAGGCATCGAGAAGAGCACCGGCGACGAATGTAGTGCACACGAGGTTTGGCGTGCCTGCCGGGACCACGATTGTCCGCGTCTGCCAGGGGAAGCTGTACCCCCAGCACCAGTAAGGGGGGTCCTGCGACCGGAGGGCGATGAGCCGCTCGATCATGAGGTCGGGGTAATCGGTCACCTCGGGCATGCCGAAGCGCGAGAGTTTGAGGAATGCGGAGAGAAAAAGGGCAATTGCCTTGGGGTTTTGAGTTTTGGGAATAAGCAGCAGCCGCCGGATGTTAAACGGAGTCCGTTTGAGAGCTTGGGTGAAAACGAGGCGAGGAAGTCTCGAGTTCAGGAAAGGCAGCGCGGCAAACAGCCTGCTATTGACTGCATCGTATGGATCATAGCCCGCCCAATCGTTGAAACGGCAATAGGCCAGGAGCTTGAGAGCCACCTCTTTCAAGTCATTGTGGTTTGACATGGAGTAGCGTGAGAAATTGAGATCGGAGTTCAAACCACCAAGGCGTCTGAGGCAAAAGACGCTCGAAGAGATGGAATTTCCATATGCTTTCGCGTCAGAATCTCAATGATGCGAGCGGCGGCATGCCCGTCCCAATTTGCGGGGACTCCGGCCTTTCCTTTCCAGTCAATCTGACGGCGTATTGCATCTTTAATCGCGTCCGCCTTCGTTCCCGCAATCAGGTTCGTTCCGCACTGAACAGTGACCGGTCTTTCTGTGTTCTCTCTCACAGTGACGCAAGGAGTTCCCAGGATCGTCGTTTCCTCTTGGATCCCACCGGAGTCCGTGACGACAAGAGCCGCGTGCTTCATCAAAGAGAGAAACTCCAGATACCCGAGGGGATCGATCAGAACGAAGCCGTTGGCCAATTTGGGGGAGCTTCCTGCATCGGATTTGAGTTGCGTTCCGTTCGTCCGGAGCAGACGCTCGAGACCGAAATCTTTCATCCGCTGCCGTGTGCGCGGATGTATGGGGAATATGATCGGATATTCGCAAGCCAGCCCTTCAAGTCCCCCTAAGATGTCCAGAAAAGCATCCCGGTTATCCACGTTCCCTGGCCGATGCAGCGTCAAGAGCGCATAACGGCGGACGGAATGATTCTTGCCGTTCGTTCCCGAATTTGCGCGAAGCCCGAGCTCTTCCAAGATGGAGGACTTCTCAGCCTTTTCTTTGAGAGACAAGAGGGCATCAATCATGGTGTTCCCGACAAAAAACACCTTCTGCGGAGAAATTCCCTCGTTGCGCAAATTTTGAAGACCGCTCTCTTCCGTCACAAAAAGAAGATCAGACAGTTGATCGGTGAGCATCCGGTTGATCTCTTCGGGCATCGAGCGATCGAAGGAGCGCAACCCCGATTCGACGTGAGCGATCACGGGCCTGGAGCCTTCGGTGTCAAACGAGATTTTGGCTGTCACCAAGGCACAAGCAAGGGTTGAATTTACATCGCCGACAACGACCACGACATCGGGCTTTTGTTCCCGTAGAACTTGTTCGAACTTCCGCATGATCTCCGCCGTCTGAGCGGCGTGCGATCCCGAGCCAACTCCGAGGTAAACGTCCGGCTTGGGGAGATTAAGGTCGCGGAAGAATGCGTCGGACATGAAAGCGTCGTAGTGCTGGCCGGTGTGTACAAGGATGGGCCGGATAATCTCTCCCGAGGCTGGGAATTCGCCAGGAAATCGCGAAGCAATTCTTGCATTGTGCTGTTTTATGGCATCGATGATCGGCGCGACCTTCATAAAATTCGGCCGTGCACCAACAACAAGGAGAACATTCATTTCGTGACCTCGGGACTTGTGAGTTCTCCGGTTCTTAACCGCCCAGAGGAAGAATAGCGATCTGAGAAGGCGCTTTTGTCGGCGCTGGGCAAAGAGAGATTTGCACGCATGATGGCTTCAATATGCTCCACGATCGTAAGCAGCGCCTGACTGGCATGATTCTCAGGCTTCTCGGGCCGAGCGCGCCGTCGCGGAACGATTCTTGCCGGAACAGCGTCAGGACTTTCGAGGAGGACGAGCCTGCCTTGGCGCGAGAGATATTGATCAACCGCTCCAATCTTTCCACGGAAAACGCTGTAGACGGGGACTCCGAGCGCAGCGGCCTCCCGATTCATCGTGCCGCCGCCACTGATGACCAGGTCCGAGTGCCAGATCAGATTTAAACCATCCACCACTTTCTCGGGGATTCGCATGACGCTACTCGCGAACAGCGCAGCCCATCGTTTTTTCAGCTCGATTGCCTGTGTGTCGTTCCGTGGGAGGAGGACAAGTTTTACGCCACGGCAGTCTGCAAGAAAACTGATTGACGCAGCAAAGAGCTGCTCGCTTAGAGGATTATGGTAGTGCGCTTCGCTTGCAGGCGGACGAAGAGTGGCCACCACGTCCTGTTCCTGGAGACCGAGCTGAGCTCTAATCGTGGAGTCGGGAACGAATTGGGGAACATAGACGTCTTCCTTGATGCCTGGATATTTCAGGACTCGGCGGACATCGCATTGAACCGCCGTGCTGGGAATCACCTCCGGGCACAAGAGCCATGAGGGGCGGAACAAAGGGAAAGGTGTGGAAAACTCATAGTCGCGGATGAAGACGGATGGAATCCGCAGAGCGGTGCAGGCGACCAATTGGGAACGCGAACCATGGGAGACGGCCAGATCGGGCTTGTGCTTCAGCGCAAGAGGAACTAGCTTCGCGCCCCGCAAACATAGGCCTGCCAGCTTGCGCAGGTTACCTTTGCCTGGGTGGTGGCCGACAAGAGCGTAGGGCAGGTGAAACAGATCGGCCAACTCACGCACCTGGAAACAGTCCCGGGCGGTCACCATTGCGGAATATCCGCGGTTGCGGAGTTCGGCGATGATCGGCGCAAAGAAGGGGACGTGAGGCGAGTTTTCCAAGTCGATCCAGATTTTTCCCCCGGAAGATAATGGAGAGGGTGCCTCCGCCGCTGCCCTAGTGGATCTGGCGGCCGAAGTACGACTTGGAATTTCGAGGTTTATTTTGGGTTTCAATGGATCTTCGCTGTAGGGTTTGGGATTCGGATCAGGCAGTCTGAGCATCTGCCGCGGCGGCTGACGCAGGCGTCCGGTCGCCGACAACTTCCCGGTTGACCAATTTATTGACTTCCTGGACGACTCGTTTCTGTTCGAAGGGCTTGAGATGCGGATACATCGGGAGGGACAATATTTCGGCTGCCATCTTTTCGGTCACCGGAAAATCCCCAGGCTTGTAGCCCAACGCGGCGTATGCCTTCTGAAGGTGGAGCGGGATTGGATAATGGATCTGCGTCGAGATGCCGGCGCGAGCGAGATCGGCTTGAAGGTGGTCTCGATTTTTAACGCGGATCACATAAAGGTGATAGACAGACTGAGTTCGGGGAGATTCCAACGGGAGGGCAACGGTGACGGACTCCGATCGAAACAGTTCATGGTAAAGACGCGCATTCGTGCGGCGTTCTTCATTCCACTGGGCCAGGTGTTTGAGCTTGGCCTGCAAGATGCCGGCCTGAAGCGCATCCAATCTTCCGTTATACCCCTCAATCTCATGGTGATACTTTTGCTTCTGGCCATGGTCCCGGATCATGCGGATTTTCCCGGCGAGGATAGGATCCTTGGTTGTCACGGCTCCGGCCTCCCCGCAAGCTCCCAAGTTCTTGCCGGGATAGAAGCTGAAAGCGGCGGCAACCCCCATGGAACCCGCCTTTTTCCAGCAGCATTCTTTTCGTGAATAGTAGCTGGCGCCGTGGGCCTGGCAAGCGTCCTCGATCACCAACAAGTTGTAGCGCTCCGCGAGCCCGAGGATCGCATCCATCTCAGCCATTTGGCCGTAAAGATGGACGGGCACGACAGCTTTGACACGACTGCCGGTTCGCTTGTTCATCAATTGTCCGGTGGCAAGGTCGATGAAGCATCGTTTCTCGAGATATTCGCGGAGTTTCTCCGCATCCATGTTGTAAGTGAGATTATCGACGTCCACAAAATCAGGTCGAGCGCCGGCTTGGGAAATCGCCTCCGCCGTAGCGATGAAAGTATTCGGGACGGTAACGACAGTGTCTCCTGCCTTCACGCCAGCAGCGATCAAGGCAAAGCGGAGGGCATCTGTTCCGTTTCCCACGCCGACGCAGAATCCAGCCTCGCAAAACGCTCCAAAATCCCTTTCGAACGCTTCTACAACCGGTCCGCCTACAAACCCGGCGGCATCCAAAGTACGCCGGAAAATGGACACAAGTTCTTCTTCCATCGCAACGTGAGGCGTAACCAAATCGAGAAACGGGATTCCGGGATTGACAGTCATGATGCCGCCTTCAGCTCGGGAGTGATCGAACGAAGAACCCTTGCCGGATTTCCGGCGACAACGGTGTTGGCAGGCACGTCATGAGTCACGACGCTGCCCGCGCCAACCAATGCGTTTTCGCCGATGGTCACGTTCGAGAGAATTGTCGCGCCGGAACCGATGGAAGCACCTTTTTTCACCCTGGTCGGCTCCACTTTCCAGTCCTTTTCGGTTTGCAGTTCGCCGTCGGGAGTGGTGGCACGTGGAAAAGTGTCGTTGATGAAGGTCACGCCGTGGCCGATAAACACGTTGTCCTCGATAGTCACGCCTTCACAGACAAAGCTGTGGCTGGAAATCTTGCAATTGCGGCCGACGCTTGCGTTTTTCTGAATTTCCACGAAGGCCCCTATCTTGGTGCGGTCGCCGACCGCGCAGCCGTACAGATTGATGAAGTTCGAGAGCTTCACCTCTTTCCCCAATCGCACATCAGGGGCAATGCACTGGTGTGTATTCATAGTGGTATTGCTCTCCCTCGCTCTTTCAAGGATCGGTCGGCGGCTTCCAGTATCTTGACTACCCGCAAGCCGGCCACACCGTCATTGAATGGCGTTTGGTCATTCACAATGCAGTCCCGGAAATATTCGAGCTCAACTTTCAGTGCCTCGGTTTGTTCAACCTTCGGCGCCCAGACATCTCCCGAGCGGTAACTTACAAGCAAGTCATAAACGCCGTTACCGTTGGTGAGTTGCACGCCTTTGTCGTAGACCTTGATCTTTTCGTCGGCTTCGAGATCGTTCCAGACGATCATCTTTTTCTCTCCGCCGATCAGAGTCGTGCGAACCTTGACGGGCGAGAGCCAGTTCACGTTGACGTGAGCGATTACGTTATGGCGAAAATAGATTGTGATAAAAGCTATGTCAGCCAATCCATTCAGATGCTTTCCCCCAGTAGCCACAACCGCTTCTGGTTTCTCCCGAATGATGTAATCCATGACGGATAAATCGTGGGGAGCGAGGTCCCATACAACATTCACATCGTGCTGGAAGAGGCCGAGGTTCACGCGGGTGGAGTCGAAGTAGTAGAGATGTCCCACGGTGCCGTCATCCACGAGCTGCCGGATCTTTCTCACCGCACCATTGAAGAGAAAAGTGTGATCCACCATGATTTTGAGATGGTTTCGCTCCGCAAGCTCAATGAGCTCTTCAGCTTGCTGGGCCGTCGACGTGAAGGGTTTTTCGACGAAAACGTGCTTGCCGTTTTGAAGAGCGCATTTTGCCAACTCGAAATGCGTCCAAACAGGAGTGACGACCGCAATCGCGTCAATATGCGGGGACGTCAAAAGGGCGGAGATGTCCGTCGTCAGTTCGACGCCGGGATGAGTGCTTTTCGCCCTTTTGAGAGCGGCGGGATTTTTGTCGCCAATTGCCGCCGCCTGGCAGCCTTCGACGCTGCGAAGATTCCTGACAATATTTGGCCCCCAATATCCGTACCCGATCACGCCAACGCGAATCGGATTCGCTTCAGCGCGGGGAGAGCACCTCTGCGAGACAGTAGATAGCTCGGGTGCGATTGTCGTGAGATCGGGTGAGCTGACGGAATCTGCTTGTGCAGCCATCAAGATTCTCCTGGAACTTCGGGCAAGTTAATTTTCAACGGAGTTTCAGGCGTTTTTCTGCCTGTCAACTCTTGGGCGGAAAAAACGAGACACATTTGGAGCTGTTTCAGTAAGCGCCTTCACCGGAAAAAACAGCACCGGGAGTTTGCCAAAGGATTTTGATATCAAGCCAGGGCGACCAGGTTCTTGCATAGCGAAGATCCAAGCGCACCATCTCGTCGAATGTAGTCTTGCTGCGGCCATTGACCTGCCAGAGGCCGGTGATTCCCGGTTTGACCTCGAGCACGCGACGACGGTGCCAGGCTTGATAAGACTCCAGCTCATAGGGAATCGGCGGACGCGGTCCAACCAGAGACATGTCACCCTTCAGCACGTTGATGAACTGGGGGAGCTCGTCCAGGCTGGTCTTGCGGATGAACCTGCCGACGCGTGTAATACGCGGATCCTCCTGGATTTTGTAGACGACATTTTCTTTTTCGCCGGGGACGGCAGGCTCCATTGATCCTTCGATGAAGCGCTTGACGTATTCGCGGTGAATGCCTGCATCGTTTCCACTCTTCATGGACCGGAATTTCAGAAAATTGAAAGGCAATCCGTACTGCCCGATCCTTTTCTGCTTGAAGAGGATCGGTCCTTTCGAAGTGAGTTTGACGGCCACGGCAATCGCGGCCAAGAGCGGAGAGAACAACACAAGCGCGGCGATACTTCCAGCGACGTCCATAACCCTTTTCACGATTCGATAGGCTCTGGTCTCGCTGTCCTCTTCGAACAAATCTGGATAGAGTTTTGCGCTTGCCAACTGGTGGCCGCTCGACTTGTCCCAATGCATAGGAAAGAAATAAAACGACAGGTGAGTCTTGCCGAGATCCTCGGGGGAAAGCTTAGTCTGAAGCGCTTCGATGACCTTGGCACGCGTCAATCGAGAAAGAGCCTCGCGGCTGCCTTTGCCCAACTCGGTGAAAATCACTCCGAGAACAGCCTCATGCAGATACCACCCGCAGACGTCCGTCTCCCTGGTGCACCGGGAAACGGCTGAAAGAATCCCCGTAAGCACTCTTTCGGAAGGACGAGGCTTGAGGACTTTCTCGACATTTACCAGCATCAGCAGGAAACATCGGGAGGAGCGCTCCGCTCTTTTTCGTTCCCAGCAGAGAATTCTCCGGAAGACATCCTCTGTAAGGACCTCTTGGTCTTGCCGCTTCAAGGAAAGGCGCAATCGCACTGGAAATCCTGGAAAACTTGTGAAATGGGAACTTGCTGCCAGACTATTTGACATCGGAATACCCGTCTCTCGGTTCAAACGAAATGGATCGCGAGCGAAGTGCGCTAGGGCCCGCATTGAACTTGGGCTGGGACGGATAACGACGGCGGGCCGCCTGCAACCGGGGTGACCCAGGCTTCATCGACTTCCACGGCGACGGATCGCTGCAGCAGAGTTACCGACAGGATCAAACGGTGGCTGCTCTTTATGTTGAGCAGGACTCCTTCAACTCCTCGAAGCGGCCCACACTCGACCCTTACTTTTTCGCCGACCTGTTGATATGGCCAAGCTTCCCTGGGAAGGCCCGACTGCACTGCCGCCTGAATGCCGGCGATTTCCTCATCATCAATCGGGATAGGCTGTTTGCCGATTCCAACAATTTGCACCACGCCTGGTATCACGAGGATAGGCATTCGATCGAGTGGATCAAACCTGCAAAACAAATAGCCTGGGAACAGCGGCTGGTCGATATCCTTGACGCGATCGGACCAGCGCCGGCGGGACTTGTAAACCGGCAGAAATGGCTCGTAGCCTTTACCCCGCAATTGAAGGGCGACCATGTTTTCATGTCTGCATCTGGTTTGCAGCGCGAACCAAGGCCAGAAATCTTGACTTCTTCTCGTTAGCATTCTTTTGACCTTTGCCTCACTCACGTGTCCAGCCAAAACCCGTGGGCACGGACACTCAGGTTACAGGCGCGGCAACTTCAAGCCTTTTTCCGCGAGCTCGTTCATCTGGAGGATAGTCACCTGATCCGCCCTCGCCAATCGGGTCCGTCCGGCAATTGGCACGAGGGAAAGGCTGCACAATGGCCTAAAGGAATTCCCCGGCGTGCCCTCAATGCATACGAGCCGACTTTGCGGTTCTAGAGTGGTCTCGTCTCAAGTAAGAATGTCGTTGGCTCATTATTCTGTGCAATTAACTGGACACTTCAGGCCGGTTCGTCCGGAACAACTTTCAAGACGTCCGGTAATGTCGAATTCCGTAGAACCTCCTGGCGGTGCTTTTCACTTGATGGAGAATCATGTTCAGGATCGTCTGATGCCTTCGTGTTAGTCCCATCAGTGGAGGTGTCGTACAGCTGTTTCTCTTCGCTAACTTCTTGTAAAAGCTCGAAGTTCTTGCTCATGGCTTTTCGACTGTCACATTTTTCGGCCTGGAAATTCATTCCCCATGCGGCCAGGCAGATCTCATTTTGTGGCGGTCACGGGGAAACGAATCCGTTGGCCAACTTGGAGATGATCAAAATTGTTCAGCTCCGGGTTGAGCTTCTGAATCTCGGCGACTACTGTGCGGTCATATCGCCCCATCGTTGATACGCACAGATCGTGGAGTGTGTCGTTCGGCTGTACGACATAAACGAAGGATTTATTGGATTCCCCGCTGCTTGCGATCTGTCGGTTTATGTTGGGCTGAGCGAGGGGATTACTTTCCAGCGCGGGTCGCGGCGGCGCCGAGCCTTGAACTGGGGAAGCGCTTGCTATTTGTTGATGGATTGCCGTTGGCAGTTGGGCCGTGCTGGCACCGCTGCGCACGCCAACATAGGCGGCCATGGCGGTAAGAAGCAACACAACCGCGGAAGTTTGCGGGAGGCGCTCCCTGATTAGATTGGCCTTTATCCATGAATATAGGGAGTGAAACCGGGCCCAAAAGGAAGAGCCAACTCGGGAGTGGAGACGAGAAGTAAGGCGCGCCTTCAGGATAGGTTGAGTAACCAATGGCTTTGCCGGTTTGGAGTCCAGCGACAAATCCATCGCGCCCTCCCGAACAATGCCGGCATCGATCTTTTCGCTGCGGCTGGCGCAGCCAATGGACAGAGAGTTAAAGCAGATGTTGTTGATGAGGCGTGGTATGCCTCGGGTGCGCTCCGCAATCAGAGCAAGCGCTCCCGGAGTGAACAATCCGGGCCCCTGGTATCCCGCTGTTTGGAGTCTGTGATGAATGTAGCGGATGACCTCCGCAGCCGTGAGCGGTTCCAGGCGCGCTTGAATGGAGATCCGCTGGCGCAATTGGGCTAGCCCAGGTTGCGACAGGCGGAGCGCGAGTTCCGGCTGCCCGGCCAGAACAATCTGGAGCATTTTCTTCTCAGGCGCTTCGAAATCAGAGAGCAGACGAACTGTCTCGAGCACATGGTCTGAAAGATTCTGGGATTCATCGATAAAGACGACGACCTTCTTGCCCGAATTGGCCTCGCGGAGAAGAAAATCGTTCAACTCCGAGTGCATACGAACGATATCGCGCTCGTGACTGTCGAGACCCAAGTCCTCGAGCAAGTAGCGGAGCAGTTCGCGTGAGTTGCATTGTGTTTGAAAGACGAAGGCGCTGTGAATGTAGTTTTTCCAGCGCTTGAGCAACTGGAACAGCAGGGTGGTCTTTCCCATCCCGGGCTCCGCGATAAGAGAGAGAAATCCCCGGCCGGTCTCAATGCCATAAAACAACGAGGCGAGCGCTTCGCGGTGCCCTGGGCTGAAGTAAAGGAACCGGGGGTCGGGTGTGACCCCAAAGGGCTGCTCACTCAAATTGTAGTAATCAAGGAACACGGGTTTCTATGGACGACCTGGCGTACTTTCCAGACGATTAATTTCAAGATGTGGAGGCGTAGGCCGGTGCACAAGTGAGATCTGGGCAGCTGTTTGTCCGTGCCGTGCTGTGCCGATCCAACTGCGATCGATTGCGACCGCCATTGAACGCTGCAAGATACCTACGGATAGTACGAGCTTCATGCCGAATTTGATCCTGACGACGATCCCCGTTAGACCCTGCAACGGCCCGTCCGCCATTCGCGTTGCGATTCCGGCCCGCAGATAAGGCCACGGCATCGTGGCAAGTCCGCTCTTTCCGGAGCGCTGAATCGCGGAAATCTCGCCTTCATCAACAGGAACTGGCTTCTTGCCAACACCCACGATTTGAATCACTCCGGGAGTCCTAAGGACAGGAATTCGATTTCGAGGGTTCATTCGGCAAAAAAGATAACCAGCGAACAATGGAATTGGGGTGGGCTCGATCCCATCGGCGTATCGGCCCGCGCAGTTGCTGAGCGGCAAGAAGCACTCGTACCCCCCGTTCTCCAGATGGAGGGCGGCACTCTTCTCTTCGCCGGTCCGGACAAGGATGGCGAACCAAGGCCATTGGTGAGTACGGATATTCATGATCTGCGTTCGAGACAAGCTACCGCCATCAGAGTCCCAGAAGTCTTGCGACCCAAAAGCACTTTAGTTTTCCACTGCTCATTCGCCGACTGCGGGCAACGCACCCAATACGGATCGCGCAGCACAATCGCAAGGATAGCGGAAACCGCAAAAGCCACAATCCGGTGATAACCCCAAACGTTAGTCGGGGAATTCTTCAAAGGCAGGCAACACCAGAATAGCTTCCGAAGGGTCCAGGCTAGGAGAACTTGGTAGCAGATGCGTGAACTCAACATTGGCGGGTTTACGTTCCGCAACTTCTGTCCGGAGCGTCATATATAACGTTTCGTGAATTATGAAATTCTTCCCTATTAGGACTTGGAGAGCCCGTCCGCCGTCGCAAGTGTTCAGTGGTCTCCCCTAGGCGTAATCCCTGATTCTCCCGATTGCCCGCCTTATTCCCGGCAAATAAGCTGGGGCGCCCAGTGCAGAAGGAAGAAATTGCTTAACCCAGTTTAGATTGGTCGCCATGCTTTTTGATACGCCGGCGTATTTCGCCTTCCTGATCCTTGTTGTTATCGTCTACTGGCGATTGAATCATCGCGCGCAGAACATCTTCCTTCTTGTGGCCAGTTACGTATTCTATGGCTGGTGGGATTGGCGTTTTCTGGCGCTGATGATCGCCAGCACCACGGTGGACTTCCTTGTGGCGCGACGGATCTCCCCCGAGCACCCAGGCCCCAATCGCAAAAAATGGCTTGCGTTGTCTCTTGTGTGGAACTTCTCCGTGCTGGGTGTCTTCAAATACTTCGATTTCTTTGCGGGCTCTCTCGACGGCGCGCTGAACCATCTGGGAATCCACAACATACCGCTGCCGCTCCTCCGCATTATTCTTCCGCCAGGCATTTCGTTTTACACGTTTGAAGAGGTCGCGTATGTCGTGGACGTATATAAAGGGCGGGTTCAGGCGGCCGCCTCGTATCTTGATTACGCCCTTTTCATCAGCTTTTTCCCGCATCTGATCGCAGGTCCAATTCAAAGGCCGGCGCAGCTGCTACCACAGGTGCACAACGCGCGCGTGTTCGATGCAGACCGGTTTTTCGACGGTCTAATGCTGATTTTCTCAGGGTTGCTCCGGAAGTGCGTAATTGCTGATAACTGCGCACTCCTGGCAAACGCCGCGTTCGGAGGTCAATTTGGGCCATCGAACTTTTGGACTGTTTTGATTGGGACCTACGCATTTACATGGCAGGTCTACGGGGACTTCAGCGGCTACAGCGACATAGCGCGGGGCTGCGCGCAATTGCTGGGGTTCCATCTTATTGTCAATTTTCGCCAGCCCTTCCTTGCGTTGCGCCTTCAGGATTTCTGGCGACGTTGGCACATCAGCCTGAGTACCTGGCTTCGAGATTACCTGTACATTCCCCTCGGTGGCAGCGCAAACGGGCAGTGGAATACCGCGCGAAATCTTTTTGTGACCATGGTGCTCGCGGGGCTCTGGCACGGTGCTAACTGGACGTTCGTAATCTTCGGGGCGATCCATGGTGTTGTCCTTGCCGCGGAGCGTTATTTCTTCCCGCTAAAAAAGAAGCCGGGAACCACACCTCAGACAACGCAGGCCGTAGGCTTCTTCTCACGGTGGGCTCAGAGAATTCTAACTTTTAACGTCCTTTGCCTTAGCTTGGCGTTTTTCAGGGCCACTTCACTCAGCGCGGCGGTGCAATTTCTTGCGGGCCTCTCGAACTTTGCGTGGCGAAGCGAATACCTGTCCGCATTCTTCATGCTTTGTCTTTTCTCCGTACCGCTCTTCCTCATAGACCTTGTGCAGGAGGCCGGCAACCAGGAGTACCCGTTCGCTACCTCGCCTTACGCCCTTCGAACGGGACTTGCAGCCCTCGCGCTCGTCGTGTTGGCACTATTCTCAGGGAGCAATCTGAATGCCTTCGTCTACTTCCAGTTCTAACGCTCCGGCTTGGTTCTACGCCAAGGTGCTTGTTGGAGTTTGCGCAGTCCTTGTCGTCGTATTCGAAATCGCGAGCAATTACCTGCTCAAACACGATTCAGAAACTTATGCTCGGGTTTCGCAACAATATGCGGATGCACTCACAATTCGCCCTGCAAAACCCGGCGAGCCGAGACCCGTCCTGATGGTAGGCAATTCCCTGCTCTTGGAAGGGATCGATGTGGAACGCTTGCAGGCATTGACTTCCTCGCGCATGCGAATCCATCCCATCTTTCTCGAGGCGACCGGCTACTATGACTGGTTTTATGGGTTGCAGCGTTTGTTTCGGGAAGGATCAAGACCAGAAGTCGTGGTTCTCGGCGTGGGAGTGAATAGTTTCCTCGCAGACAGTGTGCGTCAGGACTACGTACCTTTAATGCTGTTTGATCTGCGGGATACGCTGAGTGTGGCGTCCGACCTAAAGATGGATCGCACCGCCGCGAGTAATTTTGTCCTGGCGCATTCCAGCGTGTTCTGGGATACGCGAAGCGTCCTTCGAACGCAGATTCTCCGCCACACGATCCCTCACTACAGAGAGCTTGTCTTGCTTCTGAAGCCGCAGCCAACGATTCCTCAGCCTCAGCAGTTTGAAGCAAGAGCAGACTCGCGGTTGGAGCAGCTGCGCCGTTTATGTGAAGCAAACGGAGCCAAACTGATCCTTCTTGTTCCGCCAACTCCGTACTCGGAAGACGCAGTGCGGGAGATGACGTTGGCGTCGCAGAAGGCCGGAGTCGAAGCGCTCGTGCCAATCGATCCTGCCACTCTTTCGACAAAGTATTATCAGCCTGACGAATTGCATCTCAATCCCGAAGGTGCCGCACTGTTTACATCCGCATTGGCAACCTTTCTGCCGCCGAAGGTCTATCGCGACACAATCGGTTCGCCGAACTAGGGCCGAGATATTGTGAGAGGAACGCAAGCAACTCAAACCAATCCTGCGCGCCATCCGTAATGCCGAAGCGTGAAGGCGAAGCAAGACGAAGCGCCGGCCACTAGCGCGCCGAAAATTGGAACTAAAGCAAGCTGGCATTCTGGGCGCCACAACCAAGCAAACTTGCCTGAACCACCGTAAGATCCCCTCGGCCCAAGGATGTAAACTATCTCTTAGGAACGTTCTGTAAAGGATCTCTCCGGACTCTGCAGCAGATGGTTGGTGGACGTGAGGGGATTTGAACCCCTGACCCCTGCTTGCAAAGTGGAAAACCAAAATCTATCTGATTGGTTCGCTTGGCTTTGTTCTGTGTGCTAGTACCGGGATTTCGATCTAGTTTGGCAGCTATCTGACCTAAGTTGGACCGACAGATTTGGGGTGAACCCCCAGGCTGGCAAAACTTCTCCTCGAGCACACGCTTCACGAGGCCGCGTGAATGGTTTCCTCGCCGCGCACCTGAGGCTCGCAAGATGTCGCTAGTAGCGCAGCAGCGTCTTACCGCTGCCTGAACAGAACCTCTCCTTAAACTCAGCAGAGGAGACGTATGCGCAATGCGAGAACTATGGACGAAAAGTCTTCTGGTTCTTCCGTCGAGCTACTTCGAGGTCGTCTACTTGTTTTTTCTCAAGCTCGGCCGCTCTCTTCGGACCGTTTTGCTTCTCCAACAGCAAGGCTTCTGCGATGGCAAGTTCCGCTTCGGCATTCGCTTGTTTGGAGTAGATGACGAGCCCAAACCGGTCGGTAAACGAGGAACGGACGAGATTGAAGGAGTACTGCGCGTCCTCCCAAGAAGCGACGAGTTTCCCCTTCGCGTCATAATTCTCTTTCGACGCGGGATCGACCGCAGGGGCAACACTTGTGGCTGGTCCGTACTGCGTGGAAATGGACTTCACCATGTCAGTGGAGGTGAGACCCTCTGTGGAGCCATGATCATAGGTCACAGACATTTTATAAAGCTTGCCGTCGTGGAACGAGAAGAGAATCTGTTCAACACTGTCCGAATGGTAGATGGTACCCGGAATGTTCAAAGGCCACCAAGTCACCTCCTGAATGGGAGACGGACCATCGTGAGAGACATTGACATCTGCCAACTTCTGGTCAGTCTGTTTAAGGACTTTGGCAAGGGCTGTCCCGAGGGAAAAACCGCGATAGTTGGAATAATCTTGTGCTTGGATCGTAGTGGACGTGAGAAGCAAGACGCCAAGAATGAGAATTAAGCTGGATAGTTTGTTCATTTTCAGATCTCCTTCAAATTGCTAAGAACCGGGACTCAGTGCGACGAAACTCTTTGCCGCTACTCTTTCGCTCGCGGCAACGACGGGTATCCGAAGGACAAAGTCCTTTGCGGAGACTAGGCTCAGTCCCTCCTGGATGTGCCTCGAGTGAGCAGTAATGCTCAAGAACGGAATCACGAGAAACCGTCGCGAAACAATCTTCGTGATCTCCAGAGAGTTGAGGTCTTGTCCCTCGCGCCTAGCCAATGTGCGTTTGGCTGCCCTGCGAAGAGCCGACGGCGTATCGCGGCCGATGACCGTTGCCTTGATAGATCCAGCAAGAAAGAAGAAACTCCAGCGTGCATTCTCGATCTTCCGGGTGAGGCCACTCCGTTCGAGATTCTTGACGACGTTCCACCCAGGCAAGAAAGCCTCCGTCTCGATCACGAGACCCGGTGGCAGAAGCGTGCCCTGTTTGATGAGGATAATTCCCGAGGTGTTGTTGGCTGACATTTGGGCCCTCCGAAACCGAAGAAAGCTAAAAGCGTTTGGCTTGCTCCCTGACGAAATGTTATGTGGCCGTTAGGTGACAGCCACGGCGGCAATCTTGTGAAAAGTTGAGTTCAGAACCTGGTACGTGTCCACCTTCGGAATGCCTTCGAGGAGTGCGGCCAGTCTTTTTAATACCTCGTAATAAGTAGCGCGGCTGTAGATTTCCGCATTCAACGCCGAATCCCACAGGCTGATTGTCGTCACCGCGTCCTGGCCGGGTGCCGATAACGTGAGTACGTCCTGAAATCCGTTCTGGTTGCGAAGCATGGGAATGACTTGTTGTTCCATGAGGAGACTAAATCTGGCCATACTGTTCGGTTTTAGAAGCGTGGTCAGTTTGCGGGCAAACATGAGTCTCTCCAAGACTTCCAGGCAACTCTCGAGGAAGGTGGACTTCCAGCTAATTAGGGAAACGGCGAGAGGAGGGGTACCGGCCGTCCCAGCCCTGGATACCAGCCAATGTCGCTCCTTCTCGCCGACTACTCTTGACATCATAGCTTTTCTCAAAATGAATAACTGTGCTCTATAGGACAGTGCCGAGCGAATTATTGTTGATGGGGAGGTGAGACATGGTCTGTCTGCATTGCCTCACATTCGCAATTCTTGCGCGGCGTGACTTTTCGCCTCGAATTGCAGCCCCAAAACAAATTGTCGATGAGGATTCAGCGAGTATAGATCGACGGTTCCACTGACTGAGAGATGTTCCCGCGCGGCGTCACCGTACAACGAGCAGTTATAATGTTTGAGGATTGCTTTATTCCGACAGAAGCGATGAAGAATGAAACCTGAGTTACCAGATTCGCAGAAAATGCCTAACATATTCGTCGAGGGAGAAACCGGGGGGCAATCCATTGCCCCCCGAATACCGGCTGTCCTGGTAGACGATCTAGTCAGGGCAAGTCGCGTGACTTTTTAACTTTAGGGCTTCTTTTTGACTGACGGCTTCTTTTCTCCACCCTTAGTGCTGATTAAAGCCAAGAAATCTTTGGCGTTAAACGGATAGCGGCGAACGGATTGTTGTCCGGTGGTGCTCAAGGTGACGTCT
The DNA here is from genome assembly GCA_035691825.1 of Terriglobales bacterium. Taxonomy (GTDB): domain Bacteria; phylum Acidobacteriota; class Terriglobia; order Terriglobales; family Acidobacteriaceae; genus Gp1-AA122. The sequence goes on from DASSIO010000106.1 coordinate 22,675, forward strand.
ACGCGGCGATTGTTGGCCAGAACCAACACTCGCAAATTGCGCAACATGTTTTGCCGGTCTTCGGGACTCAGATCTGGATTGTCAGCCATCTGCTGCTTGATTTGGTCGGCGGTCAGTTGGTTTTCTTCGCCAAACGCTTTCAGCTCAAAGTGATCAGCGGGGACGCCGTGCTCCACCAGGAAGCTCTTGGTTCGTTCCACGCGTCGCTGGGTAAGACTCTTGTTGTATTCCGGCGTGCCGCGGGGATCTGCATGTCCGCTGAGGATTAAGTGGGCGTCAGGGATGTACTTAAGATAATTCAGGTAGTCCTCGGCCAAGGTCTTCAGGATGTCTGCCTGGCTTTCGAGCAGGCCGCCCTCGGGATGTTCGGCGGTGGGCCGAGCAGTTTGAAAATAAATGCTGTGGAGTGCCAGCTTGGCTTCCAATTGTTTGATCTCAGGGGCAGGAGCGGGAGGAGGCGGCGGAGCTTCCACTTCAACCGTGGTCGTGGAAGAGGCGGTGAGCGCAGGATTGCGATCATCGCCGACGTTGCAAGTGACGGTGATACGGCCTGGTTGCGCGCCTTGTGTGTTCAGCGTGGTGGTGGCACTTGTGCCAGAGATCTCTCCCGCAGTCGCGGCGTAGCTATAAATGAGTCTGCGGCCGTCAGGACTGCTAGCGCTGGAACGGATGGTTGAGGACCCGCCCGTTCGGATGGTCGCCGGATCTGCAGAACACGAAATTTGCGGTGGACGGGGCGCCTTGACTGTGAACCTGGAACTGCAGGATGCTGAGCCATTCTTTCTTCCATCACTCAAGTTGGCAGTGACTTCATAGGAGCGTGGTTCGAGGCCTGTGGTGTCAATCTGCGCAGAGGACTCGCTGCCTGCAACTTTTACTCCGGTTCCGTCCCATCTGTACGTGACGGTGCGCTTTGGATTGAAATTGGAGCCTGTGGCCGTGGCCGTGACAGGCTCGCCGGCAAAAACTTCAGTTGGCTGTGTCGAGCAAGCTGCCGTAGGCGGCAGCGGAGGGGCTCCACCACCGAACATAAAAACGAGCCCAGTCTGTGCTCTCAGCCCTCGGATATCCGTAGACGACACAGACGGAGGCCCGTAACGGTAACTTGAGACGACATAGTCGGCCCTGATCAGACGAAGAGCGACATGCCTGGAAAAGTTGATATCAAGCCCGCCGCCAAACATGAAGCCCAATTTGTCGACATCATGAAAGGCATCAGGCATAAGCCGATGATCGCCTACTAAAACCTCAAAAAAGGGAGAAAAACGATTGTGTCGGAGAGTGATCTTTGGACCGAACGAAAGGTTGGAGAAAGCTGCGTCGTCAATTCTTTTCACGAGCCCAGTTTCACCGCTGCCCCAGTGCGTGCTGGTATCGAGAGTCAGTCCAAACCAGTCCGTGAAATTATAGGTAACGCTCGCGCCGGCGCCTCGCGGGTTCGATTCGAGCCGGCTGCTCAAGGGGAGCAATGCGCCTGGCAGCTGGCCGTTTATATTTGCGCCGGGGTAAAGGAAGGAGTATCCGCCGAAGAGCTCCCACTTCGGGGCAGGCTGGTTCTGAGCTGCAGCGACGGTGCCAAACATACAGAGTGCGGCAACGATTGCCGACAGGATTGTTAAAGCACGGGCAAGACGCCAATTTGAATGAGCTAGCATGCGAATATTCCTCCGAACCCTAATAGAGTAAAATCACGCTGTTCAAGACTGCCTAGTGGACCAGTCCCAACAGGACTCATTACCTGGTACCTCATGGACACGGAGGTACGACGACTGTATTGGTGTCCAGTGTGACTGCGCCCGTCCGGGCCAGGGCTCTGCCATTTAGCGTCGCGCCGGTCGTAACAGTGATGGATGCTTGAGCCATAATGGTTCCCGTAAATTTTGTGGTCGTTCCAAGAGTTGCAGAACTGCCTACCTGCCAGAATACGTTGTGAGAATTGGCCCCATTAATGAGGATCACTTGGCTATTACCGGCTGCGGTCGTCAGTGTGGACACAATCTGGAAGATCCAGATGGCGTTGGGATCACCTTTACCGTCGAGGGTGAGATTGCCGGTTATTCCCAGGGAAGGTTGTGCGCTCGTAGTTTTGTAAACGCCGGGGGGTAGGGTTTGCCCACCAATATCAGCGGTGAGGACGGCCCCTCCTGCTGCTCCTGCAGCGTTGTTGTATGCTGTGGTCAAGTCACCCTGTGCAGTCATGGCAATCGCGTCTCCGGCGTGGAAGGCGCCGGTTATGGAAGCGGGTGGTCCAAATCCGGTTATCGCTGTTCCCGGCCAAACGCCAACATCGCCACTGACGCTTGTAGCGGTCCCAGCGACGTTGGTGACCGTCGAGCCGGCGAGAATTCCGAAACCGCACGCCGCTCCCAAAGGTATGGCTCCTGCAGGCGGCGGACAGGGTGGAGAGGTGGTGAAAGTCCAGCCGAAATTAGCAGCTAACCCACTGCCGAACTGGTCTTCTACACCCGTAGTAATCGTGGCGGTAAAAGCAGTACTCGCAGCAAGGGGACCTGCGGGGGTAAAGGTGGCGATGTTAGTCGAGGCGACGAAAGTAACCTGTCCAGCGACCGAGGCACCGGCAGAGGTCAGAGTAAAGGTCGTGGAGGTAATCGTCGCAGGGTTCATCGGCTTGCTGAAAGTCGCCGTTATCAGTCCGTTGTTGGGGCAGACTCCTGTTGACCCGGCCAAAGGAGTTACGGAGGTCACTGCTGGCGGCGTTAAGGGGGAACCGGGGTTTCCCGTCCCCGCATTCTTATCCGGGTCGCCACATCCCGCCATTACGAGGACCAATAAAAACGCCGGGATCCAAAGCTTGCTCACATCCAGTTTTCGCATCACCTTCTCCTCTTCACCCAGTTCCAAGGCGTCGTAGATTTCTCGCAGGCGACCCGAGACAAGCGAAATCACAATTCCTATTCGCTTACTGATAAGAAGCACCATCGACGAAGAACATTCGCATATTCGTCTGCCAGAGTTTTGTCGTCTGTCTTGAATTGAACACGCGCGACGGAAAAACCTCAAAACAGCGGACTGTTCTCTTTTGTACAGTTTTGGGAAGAAGCTCCTGGGTATGCTAAAAGAGGCCGTGGAGTCGGCACGTTACGCTGAGGCTCTCCGTCAGATATGAAGCCACCAAACAACAAGAAAAACGGCAAAAACGCTACATTCGACCCTCAGGTCTTCCTCGATACCGCAGGAGTCTCGAGAAAAATCGCGGAATACCGGCGCAACGAGTCGATTTACACGCAAGGCGACGCCGCGGAAAGCGTAATGTACGTCCAGAAGGGCGGTGTCAAACTATCTGTGGTGAACGGGTCAGGGAGGGAGGCGGTGGTCGCGATGTTCGGCCCGACTGACTTTTTTGGGGAAGGTTGCATGGCTGGCCAGACTGTTCGGATGGGCACGGCTGCAGCCGTTACACCAACCACGATTCTCGTTATTGAGAAAAATGAACTGCTGCGCGTCCTTCATTCAGAGCAGGACTTATCCGACCATTTCATCCGATATATGCTCGCTCACAACATCCGAGTTGAAGAAGATCTAATCGACCAGCTTTTCAACTCAAGCGAAAAACGTCTGGCACGCGCGCTCCTGCTCCTAGCGCGCTACGGAAAACAGGATCAGCCAATTCGCATTCTGCCGAAGGTGTCCCAGGAGACTTTGGCGAGCATGGTCGGGACGACGCGTTCGCGTGTGAATTTCTTCATGAACAAGTTCAGGAAACTGGGATTTATCGAATACAACGGCAAAATTACTGTCAATAAATCGTTGTTGACGGTTGTCCTGCACGAGTAAAGCCACTCGCTCCTCTTTGTAACCCGGAGTCGATTCGGGTTTCGGCCGACAAGCGAGGTTGTCACTCCAGATCCAAGAAGAGTGGTTCTTGGATGGCTACGCGGAGGTTTTTCCGCAAGTCATAGATTCACAGGAAAACAAATGTCCCTGCCAAAAACACTGTTCCCACCGGAGTCCTTGGACTTGATGGACTCGACGTCTCTTAGATTGGACGAGACACTCAAGCTTACAATTGCCCCGCTGAGGCCCGTGCTTCCAGGGAGAATCGCGGTCGTCGGGAACTATCTTCCCCGGCATTGCGGAATTGCGACGTTCACAACGGATTTGTGTGACGCTATCCATGCGGAATACGGCGCGACGGAACTCCTGGCACTCCCGGTGAATGATTCGGAAGAGGGTTATGCCTATCCCACCAGGGTGCGGTTCGAGCTGGACGAGGGCAACCTTGCTTCCTACAGGCAGGCGGCTGACTTTCTGAATTTCAGCAATGTCGATCTGGTTTGCCTCCAACATGAATATGGGATTTTTGGAGGACATGCCGGCGCGCATATTCTGGAGCTCCTGCGCCGTTTGCGAATGCCTCTAGCAACAACGTTGCACACGGTACTGCGCGAGCCAAATCCAGAGCAACGAGCAGTGATGGAGGAAATCGCTACACTATCGGACCGGTTAATCGTGATGAGCCAGCAGTCCGCGAATATTTTGCAGAAAGTGTTTAATGTTTCCAGCGACAAGATCGATCTGATTCCGCATGGCATCCCTGATTTGCCTTTCACTGACCCCAGTTTTTATAAGGATGGGTTCGGCACGGAAGGAAAAGATGTGTTGCTTACGTTTGGACTGCTTTCGCCGAATAAGGGCATTGAAAATGTCATCCAAGCTCTTCCGAAAATCCTCACACGCCATGTCAATGTTGTCTACATGGTTTCCGGTGTAACTCATCCGCACATTTTGCGGCGTGAAGGAGACAAGTACCGGCACTATCTGCAGAAGCTGGCGCGCGATCTCGGCGTAGAAGCCAGTGTAATTTTCCGCAATCGATTCGTGAGTCCCAGGGAGATGATTGAACTAATCGGGGCGGCGGACATTTACATCACGCCCTACAGACACAAAGAGCAAGTAGTTTCCGGAACGCTTGCGTATGCTTTGAGCGCTGGCAAAGCCATCATTTCGACCCCCTACCTGCATGCTATCGAGCTTTTGGACGATGAGCGCGGCGCGCTTGTTCCCTTTGATGATCCGGAGGCGATTGCCGCAAAGACGGTGGAACTGTTGGACAACGGCACGGCAAGGCACGCCATGCGAAAGCGGGCTTATCTCTACGCGAGAGACATGGTCTGGAGCCGCGTGGCGCAGAAGTATATGAAAAGCTTTGAACGTATTTACAAGGAGCGCTCGCGCAATCCACGCGCCACATTTTCTGCGAAAAACACAGAAAAAACTTTCGACCGTCTTCCTCCCATAAAACTGGATCACCTCTATCGAATGACCGACCAGACGGGAATCGTTGAACACGCCGTTTTCGTTGTGCCGAACTATCCAGAGGGTTATTCGACAGATGACAACGCCCGCGCGCTGATCGTCGCCATACTTCTGGAAGGGACCGGAGCGGGCGCCCCGCTGGGCTCCGTAGATTTGGCCGCCAGATATCTTGCCTTCCTCTGGCTTGCTCTTGACCCGAGCACAAATCGGTTCAGAAATTGTCTAAGTTACGAGCGCGAATGGCAGGAGAAAGAGGGTTCCGAAGACAGCCATGGGCGCGCATTATGGGGGCTGGGAACCCTGCTCGGCAGATCCAGGGACACTGGATTGCGCGGCGCCGCAGGACGAATGTTTGAACTCGCCGTTCCCGCAGCTGTGGAGTTTAAGAGTCCGCGCGCGTGCGCCTTCGCTCTGCTGGGACTCTTGGAATATCTAGACTCGTTCCCCGGAGATCGTGCGGCCCTGAGCGCGTCCGACGCTCTGGCAAATCGACTTCTGAATTCCTACCGTTCCAACCGATCGGATGACTGGAAATGGTTTGAGAATGGACTTGCTTATTCGAACGCGCGGCTCCCGCAAGCACTGATTCGAGCGGGGATGCGGGCCGCAAACGATGAGATGGTTTCGGCGGGGCTCGAAGCGCTGGATTGGCTGCTCGCGATTCAGCGTTGTGACGTCCGGGGCCATTTCGTGCCCATCGGGTCGCAGGGCTTTTATTCCAAGACAACCGAGAAGGCACGCTTCGACCAACAGCCCGTAGAAGCGTGCGCCGCCGTCTCAGCATGCTTGCAGGCTTACCGCGCAACGGGCAAAGGCCGATGGCGCAAAGAAGCGTGGTCAGCAATGAACTGGTTCTTGGGAGACAACGATCTTCAGATTGCGCTTTATGATCCAACTACCGGTGGCTGCCGAGACGGCCTGCATCCCGACAGAGCCAACGAAAATCAAGGAGCGGAGTCCACATTGTCCTTTCTGATGGCCCTCCTGGAAATGCGCAAGTTGGAAACGGCCGACGGCACAGAATACGGACTCTGATACGCAGCGCGGTCGGTTGTGGACAGCCGCAGAAAGCTGAGAAAACGATTTGATAAGCACCGTGAAACTTTCTATAGGCACAACATCGAAACAGTACGAAACGCTATTTCGCAGGCATTCCGCCAATCCCATTTTGACTGGAAAAGATTGGCCGTATTCCATCAACAGCGTTTTCAACGCAGGCGCGACTCTGCTGCCAGATGGCTCAACGCTGCTGCTTTGCCGGGTGGAAGATCGCCGCGGGCTCTCGCACCTCTGCGCCGCGAGGTCGGTGGACGGAGTAAATGATTGGCGAATCGATTCCGAACCGACTCTCCTGCCAAACCCCGAGGAATACCCTGAGGAATTGTGGGGGATAGAAGATCCGCGCATCACCTACGTGCCGGAGCTCAAAAAATATGCCGTGGCTTACACTTCATATTCTCGCGGCGGTCCCGGTGTGTCTTTGGCGCTTACGGAGGATTTTCGAAGCTTTGAAAGATTTGGCGTGATCATGCCCCCGGACGACAAGGACGCCGCTCTTCTGCCCTGCAAGATCGGCGGATTCTGGGCATTGATTCATCGCCCTATGACGCCGCTGGGATCTCACGTGTGGATCTCTTACTCGCCAGATCTGCGTCACTGGGGAAGTCACAAGCTCATGCTGGAGGCCCGCCGCGGCGCCTGGTGGGATGCCAACAAGATTGGTATGTCGCCACCGCCGATTGAGACTTCCAGAGGGTGGCTGATGATTTATCACGGCGTTCGAAGGACGCCTTCTAGCTCAATCTATCGGCTTGGCCTGGCTCTCTTCGACCTTCAAGCGCCGGACAAATGCTTGATCCGCGGGGATTCCTGGATGTTCGCGCCCGAGGCGGAATACGAGCGTCACGGAGATGTCCAAGACGTGGTATTCCCCTGCGGCTACACCCTTGGGCCGGATGGGGACGCGATCAACTTGTATTATGGGGCTGCGGATTCGAGCATTGCCCTGGCTCAGGGCAGCATTCGCACTCTCTTGAGCTGGTTGGACGCCAACGGGCATGCCGAACACACCAATGACCGGCGGCACAAATGAACAGTTTGCTCGCCAGCTAATAAATCCTGGTTTTACGCACCCGCCATTTGCATTCACTGGAGCCGACGGATTGGCCCCCAATCCGTCAGAAAACGTTAGAGGCCAAACGCCAAGGCAGAATTCAGGTGACTCAACCTTTGCGGATGGCCTTTTTCGAACGTTCAGCAGAGCCCAATTCCAAAATAATTTCCTGAAAATGTCCAGTTCGCCAGGATGAGAAAAGCTCTGGCGAACTGGACATTACTCTTTTATCGGTTATTCGAAGCGGCGTGCTCCGATTCATTGCGAGGTGCGCCCTTGTCCAAAACGTTGACGAGATGACGGCCTGTGCTAGGCACACCAGTATGTCCGCCTCTCACGATCTCTTTTGCTTTGATAGCGTGGCCATAGATCTGCTCGCTGGCTTCATCATCGGGGCGAATCGTGGAGCCCTCGAGGGAAACACCGGCGAACAGACCGCGCGAACGCGAGTAGCTCAGGATCTCCGCTCGCATCCAAGCGTCTGTATCGGCTGATGCATCACGTCCTTTGGGGCCGGCTGCAACGGAAGCGTCTCCGCCCAGCTTGACCTTGCTGCTAAGAATTGATTCCATGCCCCGGTCATTCATGACCAATAGGATCAGGTCCGTTGCTTCGCCACCGATTTGAAAGCCAACACTGCCGCCTTCCAATGCGTACATCGCAGGAGCGCCCCAAGTCCCACGGAAGTGTTCGCCCGTCCGGCAAACCATTGCGCCGCGCCCGTAGCTTGCGCCCACACCGAAGGCAATTTTTCCAACGGAAGGAATAACAATCACGCACTCGGCCTTTTCCAAAAGCTCTTGTGGAATATTCTCTGGGACATTCAGTACTTCCTGCATGACTACGCCACAATTTTCAAGCCGCTTTTGCTCCTTGTTCAATTCTCTGGCATAAACTGCACCTGCGACGAGCGCGAGGCATGCTGCACTTGCAAGATATTTCTTCATCGCTGACCTCCAATGTCAATCCTTAGTCCTGTAGACGTTTTGCTTCGAGACAGATTCTTGGCTGAAGAACTTTCAACGTGTTCAAGTCACGAGAGGGCTATGTGTTCCCCGACTCTCAGGCGGGTAGTGCTGCAGTGTCAAACTAAGACTTTTTCTTGCCTCCCACGACTAACAAGGCAATCCCTCCTACAAGCGCGAGACCGCCCAGGATCGGTGGAATCGGAAACCTGTCTTGAGTCTCTGTCGTAACGTGCATGGGACCCACATCCATTACTTGTTCGCGATGCGTGTAATTGAATCCATGATAGGCAAGTGCTAGACCGCCTAGAACGATGCAGAGTATTCCAAACCAAATAATCGGTTTCATAATCTTCGTTGTCGAGCCTAGACTATCCGCCTTCGGCCTTGAATCAGGTTGAACACGAATAAGACCAAAGCCACGATGAGGAGAACGTGAATAAATCCTCCGAGTGTATAGGACGTGAGCATGCCCAAGAGCCAAAGGACACACAGGACCACAAAAATTGTCCAAAGCATTGCAATTCCATTCTCACAAGAAACCGGCGTTTAGAGCGCTTGTGCCGCACCTGAAAACCACCTTCGGTTTTTCCAGATGACTGATACTAGCTGCCTTGGAGTTTCATGTCTGTTCACTTGGGTACACTTTCGACTATTTCCCGAAAGCGTGGTGTTTCTAGCGTCGTCCATCAACTTCGCGCGCATGCACAATGAAGCGTTTCGGCGCCGGCCCCACAAAGTGAAACGGAAAGCAGGTAAGCAACGTCAGGTCGTGTCCAGTCGTTGATTTCAAAACGCGAACATCTTTCGGCCCAACAACCTCAATCGACTCCACCAGGTATTCAAAACTGTGTTCAGGAGTCTTAAACTTGATTTGATCCCCCACTCGAATGTCGCGCAGCGGGCGGAAGAGCGTATCCCGATGACCGGCCAATGCGACATTGCCCCACTCGCCAGGCAAAACTGTGTTCGAAAGGTGGCCTACGGCTAGACGTAAGTCAGCAGCGGAATCGCCCTGAACAACGATTTCGTTTATCCCAAGGCGCGGCACTTGAAGCTCACCTAGCACATCGCCATCGGCCAGGACGCGCGATACAGGCGAAGTAGTGGAGCGCTCGAAATTCTGGAGCTCGACATCCTGATAAATATGTGAATCGGCAAAGACGATTCCGGCATAGCCGAGTGCGAGAATGCCGAAAGCGAAGAACAGGTAACAAACAGCACGGACGAACTTCGTTCGCCAAGGCGTGAATACCTTTATGGGTTGAGAGCGCGGATTCATCTCGTCTCCGGCTTTATCTCCGCTGTGGGCGGCTTCTCGGCGGCAGGCGTGTACCCTGGCCGAGTCCGCACACGCAAACGGCCACGGCCTGGCGCAGTGACTTTTACTTCGACTTTTCGAAATGCACCAAGACGATTCATGCGTTGTGGCGCATAGCCAAGCATGTACTGCTCGCGAAGATCTTGAGCTATTTCTTTCGATGCGCTTTTAACGGATTCGCCGGGGCGCGGGAAGTAAGCGATTCCTCCGGTGTCTTTGCAGAGTCGCCTTAGAAGACCTGGGTTCTCTTCCTCGTTATCCGAACTTAGTAAGGCAATGGCGTAGATCAAGGCTTGGGATTGACGAGCTTGGGCCAGCACCTGCGAATACTTCCGATGGCTGGCATTGTCGCCACCGTCGCTGATGATGATAAGCGCCTTCTTGTCCAAGTGACCGTACTGAAGATGAAGGAGACCCTCGCTAACCGCATCGTAGAGCGCGGTGCGTCCTCTCGCGGAAACGGCTGTAAGCGCCGGCTCAAGATCTTTGGGATCGCTCGAAAATGCCTTTCCACCCATGAGTTCAACAGAAACGTCGTCGTTAAAGTCCACGACGAACATTTCGTCCTGGGAATTGCTCGAATGTGCGAAGAATTTAACCGCCGCGACTACGTCCGCGAGCTTGCCGCCCATACTTCGGCTGTGGTCAACGATAAGTCCGATGGTAACAGGAGTATCTCGCTCTTCGAATACAGTGAGGTTTTGCGGCTTTCCGTCTTCAAACACGCGAAATTCTTCCCGCTTCAGGCCAGGGACAAAACCTCCGCGCGAGTCAGTCACATTGACGGGAAGCAGCACGAGGCTGGTGTTGACTGCAATTTTCTGCTGGCCCTCCCCGGTAACGGCAGACTCTGTCGCAAGAGAGGAAGAGAAGCCGAAAACACCCAGTAAAATCAAGAACGGGGAAAGGAACAAGTGTCCTTTGCCCGGATTTTGGTTGTGCCGGCCTGGAATGAAGATCACGAAGTGGCTTTCTCGCGGCGCGGAACGTGACCTTGAGATCACGCCCACGACGCGGGGAGTTGCGTTCGCTTACGAAGCGAGCTTGAGGACAAACTTCAGGCCAAGAGCAAGGCTGATGAACAAACCACCAAGCAATGCAATCAGCGGCAGGTTACTGGCCGTATGTGGCAGTTCTTCGGTTTCGGCAACCGAGGCGACTGGAGCCGGCGCGGGAGTTTCCACCGCGGCGACCGGCGGAGTGGTCTGAATGACCGTGACTACTTCCACTTCTTTCTGTTCGGGGGTGACGGCAACGATTGGAGCGGTCTTGATCGCGTCGTCATCCAGCGTCTCCAGGGCGACGGCAGGAACGGCAATTTTCTCCACCTGCGCCAGCTGAATCGCGCGAGCTCTGGGATAGACGAATTCTTGCCCGAAGTTGTCGCCGGGATAAAACCATGCGCGGAGAGCTTCCGGAGAATCGGCCGGGCGTTCATTGAACTTCATGACGGTATCCCCGGTCGGCTGCAAGCGATAGTCGTTGATGGCCAGGATAGTGGTGATTAGCTGGGTCCCGTCTGCATTAAAGATTTGAACGATATGGCGGTCAGAAGGCGAATCCAGCAGCCTGAATGTGTACGTTCCAGCAGGAAGGATCTTCCCGGGAACCTCCACGGCTTGACTGAAAGTGATGACGGTTTTCTTGTTCCATGTATCCGCTCTAGCGCCTAAGGCTAACGTGGCGCCGAGCAGTGCGAATGTAAACACTGCCAAAATTGTCTTTACGAACTTCATTTCCATTCCCTCCGAACTTCTCTTGATTGATTTGTTGCTGGAGTCTCCATCATAGTGCCGGGCAGGGAGTGAAGCTGTACACTTACGCACAGTTTCGTTGTTTGTTTGCAAGATGGAGGCCCAGGGAGAGTCCGTGGGGAGAACGGGCCGCAGCTCACACTTGCTCGAACAAGAATTCGAGTGCGAGTTGAGCACAGTTGCTGCTTTGGGGCAGCTTAGAGACTCCCTCAGCTCATGGTCTTGCGTAGGCTGCGATGAGACGGCGAGAGAGTGCGACGACTCTTCGGGAGGCAGGCCCGGTTCTATTTGCCAACTGTTCGCTGGCCCACCAGAGGAGGACGGCCGCCAGAACCGTCAGAGCCAAAATGAGGTAAGCCACCGTGAAGAGGGCAAGGGACACCAAGAGTTCACGCACGTGGTAAGAAAATAGCTCAAGTCCTGTGGCTGTGACGACCAGTCCGCAAATGCATTTAATGGTGTTAGCTCTTCGCAATGGATCCTCTTCTCATATGACCTCTACCGAGGCGTTTGCAACGCCATGGCGGGTGCAACCGCCTCACTCGGAGCCACGGACCTCAATTGAGCCAACGACGTCAACACGCTCTGCCACTGACCCTTGTCTTTCTTGGTTTCGAACGAGACAGAGAGGTCGGAGTAGAATTGGAGAATATCCTCGCGCAATTCTGGCGAGGTGTGACTGAACTTCCCATCCGCGAGCTGGGACAACAACTTGGCGTAGGTGTCATCCGTGAGCGAATATTCTGTTGCCTCTGTTAAATTACCGCTATCAAGATCGCGATCGGGAAGAACGAGTGAGTCTGTACGGACTTCTTCCAGATATGCTTTGTATTGGTCCACCGTCGTATTGATACTCTTGAAGTACATATCCTCGGTGTGAGCCGTGGGGTTGTTGAATGCCAGCGCCCTGAAGGGGCCGATTTTGGGCATATAACGCAAGAGTACGGACCACACGCGAGTGCCAAAATCGGGCTTTGTGTAATCCTTTCCCCAGTCTTGCTCATACTCGGAGCGCGACAATCGGTAGAGGAACTTCTTCTTCGCAAAATTCGGCGTCTCCTTCATGATGTCCTTCTTGTGGGTCCGAAGTGCGATCTGGGTCATTTGCGGTATCATCCGGCTGATGGCGAACCGATAGGAGCCTATCGCGAGATCCTCCCGTGGCAGTACATCTTTCAATTCCAGGCCGTAGACGATCGGGAAAGTCCGTTCGAGCAAAGATTTGGACACTTGAAATCCGATAAAATCGTGATACTGCTGCGAGGCGTAGCGATTCTTCGCCACTTGCACCATGTCGAATCCGAACTCCGTCTTCAAGTGTGCGGTGTGATCTTGAGCGTACCTTACGAAATTGCCGTACTTCGCCCGCAGCTTGGGGTATTCAAGGGAAACGGACTGGTTAACAGCTGGATGGCCGGCTACATCCGACGCGTAGTGTGCAAGAGCTCCCAACGCAAAGGCATACTCGTCCGCATCTTGACTCTGAAGCAGCAGCTCTTGAACAAAATCTCCAGTACGGACATAGTGCACCAGATTGCTGAATTCCACGCTGCCAAACGGATAGTAGCCAAGGTCCTGAATGACCGCGCCACCATAGGCATAGGCATGTGCTTCGGTGAGCTGAGCTTCGGTCAATTCCGGAAAACGCTTGAGGAGGAGCTGCTGAATGTTACTGGTCCAAAGTAAATCCACGATTTCTTCATGCGTTAGCACTGAGTACGCCCATGCGCCACTAGTGCAGAGCAGCATGATAAGAGATAACGCCAGGACGCGCATACCCCAGGAGCCCCAGCTCTGGGAACTCGCGTTTTGCGAGAGCCTGGTACTGATACTATTTTCTGAGTTCATGGACGAGTTTCTTCGCTTCCTTCACTCTGTCTTTGTAGAAAGCGGGGCTGATCACAACATTTTTCGCTCCCACACGCGCATGCATTTTTACGTCGTTCTTTGCCAGATATAACGCTAAAGCCCTATAAGTCTTCACTTCTTTCTCGAGAAACTTGATTGCGAGACGCTTCGATTCATCCATCGCTGACCTCCCACCTGAACACTGCCGGCAAAACTATATACGTCCTAGGAGTACGAGAATCACGACAATGATGAGAACGAGACCCACACCGCCCGTCGGCCTATAGCCCCAGTTGCGGCTGTGCGACCAGCGTGGAAGAGCGCCAAAGAGCGCCAAAACCAAAAAAACGATAAGGATAGTTCCAAGCATTGTTTTCCTCGTTTCACAAAAATCCGTTCAACGAAATCTCCGTCCCCTGCCCCGGCGGCATTCCAAATCCTTTACAGATTTCCGCGCCGGGGCTCGTGGCCAGCTTTGCATCGCCGCGCTTCGTGAACCGCTAGTTCAGATAGAAGCTGATGGCAATGCGATCGCTGGGATAGCTACGGTTGTACAAATAATAGCCACCGTCGTAGTAGTCCACGTATACGTCATCGTTGTCGTACCAATCGTCTGACCAGTATTCCGGCCACGGATCATTTAGGCCAAACCAATACCCGCCGTACTGAAATCGGCGATGTCCGCCAACGTAGACAACGGGAAGACTGAAGATGCGGAATCCGTGATTCTGGCCGTAGTAGCTGCGGAAACGGTCATCCGGAACGCGGTAGCCGTGGTAGCCGCCACGTTGCTCCCAGGTGCGATGTTCAGACTGCCAGCTGTGTGCACGATCGCCCTGCCAAGCAACTTGCTGTTGGTGTACCTGATCGGGGCTTCGGCGTTGTGCAGATCTGTTGTCCTCCTGCTGATGCTGTTGCCTCTGTAGCTGATCCTGCTGACCTCTTGCTTGCTGCTGGCCGTGCTGTTGCTGCTGTCTGTCAGCTTGGGCTTGTTGCTGGTGCTGTTGTCTCTGTTGCTGATCCTGCTGACCTCTCGCTTGCTGCTGACCATGCTGTTGCTGCTGTCTGTCGGCTTGTTGCTGGTGCTGTTGTCTCTGTTGCTGATCTTGCTGACCTCTCGCTTGCTGCTCACCATGCTGTTGCTGCTGTCTGTCAGCATTGGCATGTTGCTGGTGCTGTTGTCTCTGTTGCTGATCCTGCTGACCTCTCGCTTGCTGCTGACCATGCTGTTGCTGCTGTCTGTCGGCTTGTTGCTGGTGCTGTTGTCTCTGTTGCTGATCTTGCTGACCTCTCCCTTGCTGCTGACCATGCTGTTGCTGCTGTTTGTCAGTGTGAGTTTGCTGCTGGTGCTCTTGCGCCGGCTTTGCCTTTTCATCCTGCTTCTCCTGACGAGCACTCGCCGGAGAAGTAAGTCCGAGAAGCAAAAACAGTGCTGCTGTACTGATAGCCACAATTCGTTTCGTCATTTTGTCTCCGTTACCTTCTTATCGATGCGCTGGTCACTAGTCGTACATGGTGCGCCTATTGATTCCGACTCTTATTCCCACATGCAGCTCGCGTTTCCTTCTTTGCCATTGACCTAGCGGCTTTGCTATCCGACGCGGATGCGAGAGAGCGAGTGGAACAATCCAAAAACATTGAGGAGCCACAACACTACGCCAATCACCACGACAGCGTTCAAGATCGACTTGATGCTGCCAGCCATGGGGATGAACCGATTCACCAGCCACAGAAGCAGTCCCACGACGATCAGGGTTAATAGAATTTGAAGGAGAGGCATACTCTTTTTACCTTTCTGTCCAGTTGCGAGACACTGCTAACATTGTCCCAGTCGTTGCAGCGTGGCCTGCCTGGTTCGGAGACCAAGTTAAATCTCTTCGATTCAACGAATGGCTGCACTATCGACCCAGACAGGCCGTGCGCAAAGCGTGTTGTTCGATGTCTTCAGCGAACGTGCTGGCCGCGGAGATTAGGCTGGAAAAGATGGACTGGCCAACCCAACAGTCTTTTTAGAACAAGACTATCTTGGACCTCTTCAAGAGATGCGTCTGTTCTCTTGTATACAGTTTCGTAGTTTCTTTGCACAAGGTTTTGTGCCGGTGCCAGGAGGAATAACGGGCGGGGACGGCAAGATGGGCTGGTTACTCGCTTACGTTCCAGACGTACAAGAAACTGGCATCGCTGGCGGTCGCAACTTTTTTGCCAGCTTTCCGCGTCGCGCGATTCAATGCTGAGCGTACTTTTTCCTTTGATGCTGCCAAATCAGCTAAAGGAACCTTGAGTGCTGAACCTGCCTTTATGCGATCCAGATCCTTGAGGATTGTTGTGACGATTAGTATGTGCTTTCCGTTGCGGCCCTGCGGCACATCCAATTGCACCATGGTTTTGAAGTGTGTTGGTCCAGTTCTCACCTGGGCGCTCCCCATATAGTCCTCCATACGCGATGAGGCGCTAAACAAACGAGGCGTTATCGTAGCTCATCGTAGCGAGCCCTGCAAGTGGCGATTCCGGGGCGGGGGGCAGAGTCCGTCCGACTCGGAGCGATTGGAGTCCCCATCTAAGCGACGCGAGGAGTTTTGCGCCGACTGTCGTCACAGTTCAGTTTTTAAAAGATATGACCCGTACGACTTCCGCACTGCTAGCGTTTAAGGGGCCCTAAGGAGTGCTTATGATTGAACCAAGAACACATTTTGATCAAGTTTCGCTTACGGTTGTCAAAAAAATTGTTGAAGAACAAATCCGGCAAGAAACACCCATCGAGCTGCACCCCGACACTAAGAAGATGCTGTTGGAGGTGGATCTCTTGGAGAGGCCGAAACTGGCAGTGGCCAGGCCCCGCGAGATCCATTACGTGGAGGTGAAAAAGCTATCGTGAACAAACGTGACAAGAAATCCCTAAGCCCGTCTCTGCAAGAAAGCACATTCAACGCCCAACTTTTCCTCGACTCGGCCGGAGTGGAGCGCAACATCAGAGAGTTTCGGAAAGGGGAGATTATCTACTCGCAAGGAGATCCCGCTAAAAGCGTAATGTACTTGCAAACAGGTAGCGTCAAGCTGTCCGTCGTTAGCGAATCTGGCAAAGAAGCGGTCGTCGCCATCATGTCGCCCGGCGACTTCCTTGGAGAGGGATGTCTTGCGGGTCAGTCCGTTCGTATGGGGACGGCCAGGGCGGTTACGCACAGCGCTGTTCTGATCATCGAGAAGAGTCAAATGTTAAAGGTTCTTCATGAGCAGCATGACCTTTCCGATCGGTTCATCGGTTTCATGCTGGCACGGAACATCCGGGTCGAGGAGGACCTGGTCGATCAGCTTTTCAACTCCAGCGAGAAGAGGCTTGCACGGGCCCTGCTATTGCTCGCCCGCTACGGTAAAGAGGACAGGCCCCACGCTGTGCTCCGCGAAGTATCGCAGGAAACGCTTGCTGAGATGATCGGCACGACACGCTCACGCGTAAACTTCTTCATGAACAAATTCAAGAAGCTGGGATTCATTAAGTACAATGGAGGTCTGCAGATCAACACCTCTCTATTAAGCGTCGTTCTGCACGAATGACACCTGCTGGCGGGAGCTTCGATTGCGCGCTCGTAATGCCGCATTTTGATTAGCGGCTCGCGTGGGAATGTGCTCGTTTGAAGACTAATTGAAGGACACTGGCCAATCGAGTACAGGGGCGCGGGCCGGCTGCCTTTCACGCGCGCCTGAATTACCCTGGCGGCCGGCGTGCTTGTCAAACTTGATCGCAATAGCGGCAAGGCACGTAGCCCGTTGAATCAATTGAAACTCGTCGGCAGATGGGCTTCGTCGAACGCTAGAGTAGATCTCCAGAGTTCCGAGGAGTTGGTCATTCTCGCCAACGATACTTTCGGAACAAAAAGAAAACAAACCGAAGAGTGCTGCGTTCGCAGCAATTGCACCTAGCTCGCGTAGACTATCATTCGGCAGGGAAATCAGCGAAACGACGT
>DASSIO010000107.1:0-11044 GCA_035691825.1 Terriglobales bacterium
AGTTTGAACGCAGCGTGAACCGCGACAACACGGTGAGCTTTCAGAATCTGAGCTTGCAGATCGAGCGGGTGCGCTGGCGGGCGACGTTGGCGGGCTGCCAGGTCACAGTGCATCAACATCTCAACGGAACCCTGAGTCTTACTTACGGCCCACATTGTCTGGGTCACTATGACGCAGATGGCCGACCCCTGCCCGGGAAGGCTAGTACAGAGATGGGCAGGGGAAGGGGAACTGCCCCCTTCCCCTGCATCCCCATCCCCAAAATCAACCCAACCCCATCGGCGCGGGCACAACTTTGAAACCGGACATTTCACTTGCTACAAAAACCGGACATTTAAACTTGCTACCGACAGACCCGGGGGCGGGAAGGGAAATATCCGGGGCCCCGTGAACTCCTGCCCTGAACGAAGTAGGGGGGGAAATCCTGAGCGCAGCAAAAGACTTAAGAAAGATCTGGCGGAGAGGGAGGGATTCGAACCCCCGATACCCGTTAAGGTATGTCCGCTTTCGAGGCGGATCGTTTCAACCGCTCACGCACCTCTCCGCGTCGGACCATCGTTCATTATTTGATGCAGCAAACCACGCAGTATCAACGGACCGCCGCCTGTACATTCTAGCAGCAGCCCGAAAACGTCACCGATGTGGAATGCTCCTGCGACCGCGATTGGAGCGATATGTCCACTGCTCGCCTGAGTTCGAGAGAGAGATAAGATTACTTGGCGCGTTACGAACCGCATCAGCCACCACGTCGTGCCGCGTTGCGAGTGAGCAAACCGGATCGGTCGCCGCAGCGTCTCCAGTCAATAAGAACGCCTGACAACGGCATCCGCCATAGTCCTCCGTGCGGCGCTCACAGCTTCGGCAGGGTTCCTGCATCCAAGATTCACCGCGGAATTTCTGGAAAGCAGCGGATTCGTTCCAGATCGAGGCCAGCGAGCGTTCGCGGACGTTGTCGAATGCTAGTCCCGGGATCACCCCAGCCGCATGACAGGGTAACGCATCGCCTTTAGGATTAATCACCATCAGCCGCCGCCCCCATCCCCCCATGCACGCTTTGGGAAATTGTGCATGGTAATCGGGTACGACGCTGTCAATGCGTATTTGTCCTTTCAGATCAGTCTCAGAGCTGCCGATCGTCCGCAGCGAGTTCTGAAGCTGCCTGGCAGTCGGCATCAGGGAAGCCCGATTTTGCAGAGCCCATCCGTAATATTGGACGTGAGCGATCTCAATGCGGTTGGGCCGCAGCCCCTGCAGAAATCGAATCATTGCCTCGAGATGATCAAGATTCTGGCGGTGTACGACCAGATTGGCAGTAAAGGCCATACGATGCTCCCGGATCCATCCCGCCAGTTCCATTTTGTGAGCATGCGACCTGGTTCCCGCAATCCAGTCAGCCGATTCGGCTGTTGAATCCTGAAAGCTGAGTTGGATGTGGTCTAGTCCAGCATGGACAAGCCGGGCCAGCCCATCCCGGGATAAGCCGATTCCCGAGGTGATCAGGTTCGTGTACAGCCTGACCTCATGGCCCGCAGTAATGAGTTGTTCTAAATCGGTACGAGCTAGGGGTTCACCGCCGGTCAGATGCAGATGCAACACGCCCATGCGCGAGGCTTCGGAAAAAACGCGTGCCCAATCGTCGGTCGTCAACTCCGCTTCTGGTTCCGCCAGTTGCAGGGGATTGGAGCAGTAAACGCAGTGGAGGGGGCAGCGGTGGGTGATCTCGGCGATGAGAGCCAGTGGACTGGTAAGCATCAGTAATCCACAACCCGTTTGTCATGCAACTGCTCGAGGAAGTGGCCGGCTTCAGCGCGAATTCGCTCCGGATCGGCGCCAAAGTACAGGCGCTGCAATTCGGCAAGAATTTCTGAAAAGGTACGCTGACCGTCGCAGAGTTCGAGAATCGCCCGGCCTGTGCCTTGCACTTTGATAGCTCCTTCGGGCACCAGAAGCATGGGGTCTTGCGTGCTACCACCCCAGCGGCATCCGACGGCAAGTGCGGGTTTGCTGAGATCGGCGAGTGCCATGGTCAGCTCTCGATCCGGAACGCGCCCGGCGGCGGCCAACCCGGCAGCACATAAGCAAAATATAGCGCATCAAGCTGCGCCCACAGGATGTCACACTTATCGCGCAGCGCCTGAATCACGTTTTCTTGCTCCTCCCGGCCGCGAGCGTGGTCAAAAACATAGCGTAGGGCGTATTGAGCATCCTCAGGAGCCTGGTCGAGCCGCGCCAGGAAATAATCGAGCCCGCCGGCGAGCCAGGGATAATGCTCCCGCAAGCGCTCGATGCGCAGCGAGATCAGGTCACGGGAAAACAATTCCGTCAGCGAGGACGCAACCGCCTCTAGCAACGGGCGTGTGCGCACTAGATTCAGATACTCGTTTACCGCATACCGAGTCGCAGGCAGGATCTCCCGCTTTCTGGCTACACGCTCGGCGCTAAGTCCGGTGGCCTCCGCCAGCTTGAGCCACTTTTCGATTCCTCCGCGCGCATGTGCGTCACCGTCATGGTCCTCGATTCGTTTGCGCCATGCGCGGCGAAACTCTGGATCCTCACTGCGCGAGAGGATGATTGCATCCTTGATCGGGATGACAGACTGATAGTAGTAGCGGTTGAGCACCCAGGCCTGCAGTTGACCACGCGTAAGCTTCCCATCATGCATCATCACGTGGAATGGATGACGATGGTGGTAGCGCTCTTCGCCAATCTGCCGCAAGGCATCCCTTAACTCCTCCAGGGAGAGCAGGGTGGCAGACCCGACTTTCACAGGCTGAGATGACATCCGTCTTCCGCCAGTTCCCACCCCGCATCGCGTACCTCTCGATATTCTGGTCCGGCCTCGTTGAGCATGGGATTGGTGTTGTTGATGTGAATATACATCTTGCGTACTTTGGTCAATCCGGCCAGTTGGCGCAAGCTGCCATCTTTGCCACCAACCGGCACATGCCCCATCTCGCAAGCACCCTGGCCGGAGCCTTGTACTCGGATGAGCTCATCTTCGCTCCAAAAGGTCCCGTCGAGGAGCAGACAATCAAGCGTGGCGAACAGATCTTTGAATTCAGGTGCGAGATGAGGGAGCTGTGGAAAAAATCCGAGTGTCTTTCCAGTGGATGACATCACGATGAGCCCAAGCACGGCATCATCGGAATTCGGGACAGCGTGAGCATAGCTCGGATACCGCGATGAGAGGTTAACTCCGCGGCACATGATGCCGCTTCTTTTCCCAGCCACGGACGTCAGCAGAAAATCTTCACCGCCGCGCATGACATTCCACCGAACCTGTTCGTCGATGCGGTTTAGCATTCCGAACATGCTGTTCTTACTACGCAGCAGTTCGATTACGCCGCCTGCAGCCCAAACTTGGAACGGCTGCAATTCGCGAAGTACCAACAAACCCAAGACCTGATCCAGATCGGCGCTGACAAGAACTATGCCGGTAATCGGAGAGCTGCGAGTTCCTTGGCGGGGGTGGAGCTCACGGCATGAGTCGATTTGAAGCCGCAGATCCGGCGATGCGCCGAGAAGAAACCAGCACTGCCCATCGCTGCTGACAGCAACCTGCGTCTGCAGCCGGGGCTTTCCGGGGAATTTGCCGCCGCGCAGGGCAGCGCAATTAGCACAGCCGCAGTTCCACTGCGGAAATCCTCCTCCGGCGGCAGAGCCGAGGATTTTCACTTGCATTAGCAGCGATTACAGCTGGGCGCTCGCGTAAGAGTTGATTTCGCAGCAGAGGGAAACTTCTTCAAAAGTTGGACAGGTCCACACCATTGTATTCACCCCAATCAACGTTGGCTTGCGGGGTGCAAGCTGAGATGAGTATAGCATGTTGCGCCGTATATACCACCGCTCTTCCGACCCCAAAGGTGTCCGGAAGTTGATGAAAATACAGGGTAGATTCTCGACTTGAAGCCGTGTCTCAAAAAGCTCCGAGGCTGCTAAGTCCCGCTCCAGCTAGCAAGAAGCTAACGCCGGCTTCTAAAAAATTCCTGCAGCAACTCGGCGCTGCGGCCCGCCAACACGCCTCCGCGGATGTCCATGATGTGATTCAGTTGCGGGTGGTTCAACACCTGCAGAACTGAATGGACCGCCCCCGCTTTGGGATCATCGGCACCGTAAACCAGGCGCCTGATGCGGGCATGGACCATGGCTCCCGCACACATCGCGCACGGCTCAATTGTGACAAACAGTTCGCAGCCGCCCAGGCGGTGGTTACCCACGCTTGCGCCCGCTTCTCTTAGGGCGACGATCTCCGCATGAGCGGTGGGATCTGAGTCAGAGAGATTGCGATTCCAACCTCGCCCGACGATGCGGCCCTCGCTTACGACGACCGCTCCTACCGGCACCTCTCCTGCCTGCAGAGCTCGTTGTGCCGCGCGCAGGGCTTCGTCCATCCAGAGCTCGTCTGAGCCGGTCGTTCGTCCAAGGTCGTTCGCCATCGCAACCCACTTGTGACCGCAGCTTTGCCGGCAGCGTCACCGCATCGGTGCGGCTATTGTACGTTGTGGGTTACGAGCTAATACGGTCAGTTGATCCTCCAGTCACTATCGGCCGGGCAGTTGGGCCCGCATCCACTCCAGAATGGTCGGAACCAAGTCTGCGTAAAATTGCTTATTGACCGTGAACCCATGGCCCATTCCAGGAACTTCGACATACCGAGCACGTCCTGGGTGTAACTGATTGACGCTGTCCGCGATGGCGGTGCTGTCGGCGTGGCTCATGATGGAATCCGCAGTACCCCGGATCACCAGCACCGGAGCGCTGACCGATTGCCAGACCTGCCCGAGATTCAACGCTTGTAGCTGCTGATAGAAGGCGGCGGGCCGGCCGTACTGCCCGTCGGGCGAGTCGTCCCACAGGCTTTTCCATGCGGGGTGCTGGCGCAGGACCTGGCCGGGCGTCATTTCCTTCATGAGATAAAGATCGTAGAAGTCGGTGAAAGCCTTTACGGCTTCATTGACTTCGGCCGGTGACTTCTTCGCCTGAGTGAGGCGGAGTCGCTCCATTTCCAGCATGTGCTCGTACCAGGTACGGCCCCAGGAACTGGCCGCGACAAATCCCCGAACTGGATGCTGGCGCGAAACCAATGGCGTAACACCACCTCCATTGCTGAGGCCGACCATAAAGACGCGCTCAAGATCAATGAAGTCATACTTTGACGTGGCGTCGAAAGCGGCCTGGTAGCCTTCCAGTTCGCTCTGGAAATCAGCCTTGTCACAAGGGGTGCCTTGACTCTCGCCCATCCCGGGCTTGTCCATGCGCACGGTCGCGTACCCTGACTCGTCAATCAGCCGGCGGAGCAGGATTCCAAAGCCGTCTTTAGTCCCCGGATCGGGATATTCCACGCTGTCACAGCTCAGCCATCCGACAAAGAAGATGACCGGAACTTTACCGCTACTGCTTTTCGGACGCGTTATGAAGGTGCGGAGCTTGTCACCACGACTGTTGCTCACCCAGTCATACAGCACGTCAGCATGTTGAAAGTGTTCGCGGGCAGGCGGTTGCTGCGCCGCATTCGTGTTCTGAGCTTGTACTGCACCGGAAGAGAGGGTGAGAAGTGTGGCAGCCAGGATGTTCAGCAAAACCGCGTAAGTCTGACTGCGAACAAACCTTCGAGTGCGATGCATGGTCCCCCCGGTTTTCGTAACAGCGTCTGTTATGGACGGATGGGATCTCAGTCGGTCAGCAACAAATCAGAACGCACGGGTGCGGAACACGCACTCGTTCGGGATTGGTGCCCAGCCGTGACGCGCTTCACTTCTAGGATTTCATTGGGAATGATATTCTGTAACAACTTATGGGGATACCGAGTCTGCTTCGTAAAGTATTGATGGTCGACCTCATCAAAGGCCTCAGTGTCACGTTCCGTTACCAGGACCCGAAAGAGATCTACACGGAACAGTATCCTCTGCAGCGGCCCCAGATCGCCGAGCGTTACCGTGGCGCGCCCCGGCTTAATGTCAATCCCGACACGAATGAGACGATGTGCATCGCCTGTGATTTATGCGCCTTGGCCTGCCCGGAGCATCTCATCGTTGTCACGAGCGAACGCAACGAAAAGACACGCCGCAAAGAACTTACCACTTTTACTTACGATCTGAGCCGGTGCATGTTCTGCGGCCTGTGCGAGGACGCATGTCCCACGGACGCGCTGGAGCTCACGCAAGATTTCGAACTGGCCAACTACACTCGTGAGGGCGCCATTTGGGATCGCGAGACCCTGGAGAAAGGTCCGCAGCCGACGCAGTATCGGAAATAGGCGTGGGCTCGCTATTAGCCGCGAGCGTCCTTACAGAAAGCAAGAGCATATCTTTCGGCAACGATTGTTGCACGCTGCTGCCTGGAACTGCGTGCTCAATTGCCGACTGCGTCCTCTATCCACTCCAGATACGCCGCACTCCCGCTTTCCACGTTCACCATGATGCACTCCGGCAATTCGTAAGAGTGCAACTTGGAAATGGCATCGCGCACGGCTGCAAATTTTGCTTCCGTTGTCTTGATAATCATCAGCCACTCCGTGGACGACTCCATTTTGCCCTGCCAGCGGTAGATGGATTCCACCTGCGGAACAATGTTGACGCAGGCTGCCAGCCGTCGATCCACCAGTGCCTGAGAAATTTTGCGCGCCTCTTCCTGCGAGCCGCTTGTGGTTAAGACGAGTCGTTTATCCGTCATTTAGAATCAACTTTCGGCTGTGAGCAATCGGCGAATCGCCGAGCAGCATCACAGTACGTCACAAACTCCATCGCAGTGTACCCGAAATTCTGGGGATTACCGTACAGCTGGAGGCGCGTTCATGACAGCGCAAATCAAGTTTGGCACGTCCGGCTGGCGCGCCGTCACGGCGGAGGAATTCACTTTCGCGAACGTCCGGCGTGCCGTGCATGGCATCGCCCGCTACGTGGTTTCGCAAAAGGCGTCCGGAGCCCGCGTGATTGTCGGCCGCGATCCGCGTTTTTTGGGCGAGACATTTTGCTCGATTGCTGCAGATATTTTGTCCAGCTACGGTATTACTCCGCTGGTTATTTCCGATCCCGCGCCCACACCGGCAATTGCCCACGCCGTGATCCGCGAACGCGCGGATGGCGCGATCAACTTCACCGCTTCCCACAATCCTCCGGAGTACAACGGGATTAAGTTTTCTACCCCGGATGGGGCGCCCGCGCTTCCTGACATCACGGAGAAAATTGAGGCTGAGATCGCGGCCTTCGATGCAAGTGCCCGGTCGCAGGCGCCGCGTTTCAGCAAGGCCTCTGTCCAGCAGCTCGATCCCAGGCCCCCCTACATGGCTCGACTGCGAGAGATCATCGATCTTAAAACGATCCAAGACGCCGGCTTGCGCGTCGTCTTCGATCCTCTATGGGGGGCCGCACGAAGCTATCCAGACGATCTTCTGCGCGAGGCGGGGATTGACGTTTCCACCGTTCACGATTACCGCGACGTGCTCTTCGGAGGCCATGCTCCCGAGCCCGACGACCATCTGCTGGACGCCCTGCGCCACAAGATGCGTGAGGGCAATGCCCATCTCGGAATCGCCACGGATGGCGATGCCGATCGCTTCGGTATTGTCGATCGCGACGGGACATTCTTTCAGCCAAATTACATCATCGCGCTCCTATTCGATTACCTGGTTGAAACCCGCGGATGGAAGAACGGTGTGGGTAAATCCGTCGCGACCACAAATTTCATCAATGCTCTGGCGCGCCATCACAAAGTGGAGTTGCACGAGACGCCCGTAGGCTTCAAATTTGTCGGCGAACTCATCAAGCAGGACAAAATCGCCATCGGCGGAGAAGAGAGCGCGGGCCTTTCCATTCGTCATCACGTGCCCGAGAAAGATGGAATCCTCGCCGGCCTGTTGTGCTGTGAAATGGTGGCTCGCCGTGGAAAATCCCTACGTGAACAGCTCGAGGAGCTGTTTGCTAAAGTTGGTTCCTTCTATCCCCGCCGTGAGAACTTCCGCTTGACGCCCGCAGTGAAAGAGAAGTTCACTGGAAAGTTGAGCTCCAATCCGCGCGAGTTCGATGGCCGAAAGGTCGATGAGGTAGTACGCACGGACGGGCTCAAGCTGGTGTTCGATGACGGTTCCTGGGTCTGTTACCGCCTGTCGGGCACCGAGCCGGTGGTGCGTGTCTATTCGGAGGCTCGATCAGAACGCGGTCTCGAGAAGTTGAGCGCGGCGGCCAAGCAATGGATTTTCGAGTAGTTCGTTTATCTAAGTTCCGCAATCTTCCCCGGCCTGAGCAAGGCTTGCGGGCTATCGTCGATCGTGCTCCTCAAGCTGAGGCCTTCGTCAATCACTTTCGAGAACGCCTCCGTCCGTCCTGGGACCTGCTTTACCGGCTGCGGCGTCGCATTGCGACCGGCGGCGTCCTCGTGATGACCATCTGGGTGTTTCTACATGTCATGTTTGGCGACAATGGCATGGTCGTCTACCGGCAAAAGCGCTCCGAATTGCAGGAATTGCAACAGCAGGTGCGCAGCTTGCAGCAAGAGAATGAGCACTATAGCGATCAAATCAAGGCCTTGAAGAGTGATCCGCGCGAGATTGAAAAAGAAGCGCGGGAACAGCTGCATTACGCCCGGCCCGGCGAGGTGGTGTATGTAGCTCCTCCTCCTGCTTCCCCTAACAAGCCTGTCACCAATTCAGCCAAGAACCGACCCTAGCCTGCCTTAACCGTGCGACCATGGCTGTGGTATAGTCTTGCCGCTCGGGGTCCTGTTGCCGCCTTGTAACTTTGGCCCGGCTCCTGACTCTATAGGAAAGGACCCATGGGATATTGCCGCATCCAACGGCAGGTGGGGTTCCCAGTTCCATCACTTCGCGGTTCAACCGCATGAATGAGGAGAAGAAACAGCTATGAAAAAAACGTTGTTGCTTTGTCTTGCCCTCTCCCTGGTGTTCTTCTTTGTGACGCTGGCGTCAGCCGCCGGCAAGTCGGAAACCGTAAAGGGATGGGTCACAGACACCAAATGTGCCGCCAAGGGCATGAGTGAATCGCACGCTGACTGCGCCAAGAAGTGCATCGGCGCCGGCGAAAAAATGGCTCTGGTCACCGACAAGGACCAGAAGCTCCTGACCGTTTCCAACCCCGACGCCCTCGAAGGCCATGAAGGCCATCACGTCCGCGTGAAGGGTGAGGTTTCGGGCGACTCAATCACTGTCGACAAGGGCAGCGTCAAAATGTTAGCCGCCAAGGGCAAGAGCGACAAAGGCTCCGCTATGGATGACATGCACAAGTAAGAAATTGAAAGTGAATGAGAGGCGGCCCACGGGCCGCCTTTTCTTTTGGTTGCAAGAGCAGCAGCGGAGACCCGATTTGCTTTGGCTCTGAAAGGAACGTGAGCGGGTAGGGATAACGCAACGGTAAAAGTGAAAGCCCGGCACACGAATGCCGGGCAGTGTACAGCGACTCTCCTGAGCGGCCACCGCTAACTCTTCAGTTTCGGGCGCTCGCAGGCATCGACGATTTTGCTCGGATCAATGGCCTCGCTGTCGACCTGCTCTTCCAGAATCTTGCCATCTTTTCCGATCAAGAAATTCACTCGCCGCGCCGCTTTGTACTGGTCGACATATACGCCGTACTTTCGGGTTATTTCGCCTCCCCAGTCGCTGGTTAGTGGGAAGGTGACGCCGATCTGGTCGGCAAAGGCTTTATTGGCGAAGGGGCTGTCCATGCTCACACCCAGAACCTGGGTGTCGGTTGCTTCCAGCTTCTTCAAATTCTGCTGGAAGTTTTTCATTTGCTCCGTTCAACCCCCGGTGAAGGCAAAGATGTAGAACGCCAACACCACATTTTTCTTGCCGCGGTAGTCCTGCAGGGTGACGGTCTTAAGATCGTTGCCGTCGAAATATTGCAGCTTGAAGTCCGGCGCCATATCGCCGACCTTTAGCTCAGGTGCAGGCCGCGGGGCTTTCTTCTGCTGCGCCGACATGGTCGTGCTGAGCGGCGTCAACAGGCTGGCCAACACCAACACGGGTGCTGCCATTTGTGTCAGCTTACGATTCATTTCTCTTACCCCACGATGAAATGGTGGACGTAGCCTACCTTGTTCGAGAACTAACGGTCAATGGAAAGCTGCGACTGACAGTTGCCGCGGATAGACATAACAATTACATTGCTGGTTAGGAACTTCTTACGGCCGTGATCGATTCCTTGCCCTCCATACCCCTGAATATCAGGCTCAGCGGCCTCGCGCTCGGAATCCCTTTGCAAGCGGTTCCTGAGTGCAGGAAAATGTTGCCGAAACTCGCCCTTCGAACGGCCGCTCCTGACCCAGACCAGCGATGAGCCTGCAAACCGTCAACGACATATTTTTCTCGATCGTGGATCGATGCCAGCAGCGGGTCATGATGCATCGGGAAGCCATCCAGTGGATTCCGATTTCCTCGCAAGAGCTTTATCGCAATGCCGCCGGAGTGGCTCAGGCGCTCTCGGAATGGGGGATCGCCAAAGGCGATCGCGTCGCCATACTTAGCGAGAATCGCTTTGAATGGGCGACCGCCGATTTTGCCATCTTGCTGCTGGGAGCTGTGACGGTTCCGATTTACTCCACTTTGACCGCTGAGCAAAGTGCTCAAATCCTGTGCGATTCGGGAGCGCGTGTCATCTTCGTGTCCACTGAGAAACAATTGCAGAAGGTGCAGGCCGTTCAAGATCGAATCCCGGTCGAGAAGATCGTTGTCATGGACGCGGTCCAGACTGCTCACGCTCGCCACATGCAGCGGCTCATGTCAGCCGGTCCTCCGGAGCGCGATCCGGCGATGGATTCGCGCGCGCGCAGCATCTCTTCGGACGATCTGGCCACGATTATCTATACGTCCGGAACCACCGGAATCCCCAAGGGCGTGATGCTCACGCACGGCAATCTGGCGTCGAATATCGCCTGCTCGTTGCAGGGATTCGGAGTGCGTGCCGGCACAATCAGCATTTCCTTTCTGCCTCTCTCGCATGTCACTGCGCGCCACGTGGACTTGGCCATGCTCTATAACGGAGTCACGTTGGCATACTGTCCATTGATCGAGCACTTGCCTCGGAGTCTGCTT
>DASSIO010000108.1:0-10514 GCA_035691825.1 Terriglobales bacterium
AGAAGGACACGGCTTTGTTCGCGTCAGCCGATGCACGCATTCGTACGCGACCACAGTAAGTATCAGGGTCGACAGAGCTAGAGCAGGAACGTTCGGGAACTCCTTACCAGCTAGGATTTGCCAGCACACGTCCACTAGCCAGAACGCAACCCCGCCCACGATCATGAATCCCGCCACCCAAGGAATATTACGAGACATAACTGTCAGCGCCTCCTCAGTGAATGCTCCTCACCAAGCAGTCAAAATGTAACTGAGGACCGAACAGTGGTCCGAACGGCATGAGTGAATCTGCATCGATGTAGCGTCCGTCCGTCGGGTCGAAGTGATTCAAGAGACAAGCTCGCATTGTGTTTCGCCGCTCGCCATTTCCGAATAACCGGCAAATAAAACGTAGGTCAGGGCGTCCCGAGGAGTCGTAGACCGAACATTTGTCCGTGCTCACACCCTGTGGAGTTGCAGGCGGAACCGGGCGTCCCGATTGTGGCTGTTGCTGCTGCTGTCCGTTGTTTGCGGCGCTCATCTGCAAGACTAGGTCGGGCGGCAACGAACTCAGATACAACGTTTGGTTGAATCGAACCCACGTCGTCATAGCCATGCCATCAGGCCCCTTTTGCGGCACGATCCTGCCACACCAGACATCTCCCGAAGGATCTTGATCGCAATCCCCGTCGCTCGTGGACGAGGGATAAGCTGCGCCAGCTTGTATAAGCCGCAGCGCCAAGCTGCAGGGAGCCGTCCCTCCATCGATTGTGCAACCCCAATCGCCCGATTCAGAGCGGAACATGGTGACGCAATGCTTCGACTCTATGTCTCCTCGTGGGCACAGGCCCAACGGGTCGACCAGGTTCATCGGATTGTTCATCACATACGCGTACCGATTCAGGGACTGCGGATTCGTCAAATCCACCGCCGCCAGCCCCGCCGGGTCGGGACTGATCCAGCGGCCCTGCGCCCTGAAGTGCTGTCGCAGGACAGAGTGTGCGGAGCGAAGGGTCGCCGCAATGCGTCGTACGCACAGATGCGGTGAATCGTATTGGTGGACACCCTGTCATACGTGGCGCGACTCCCCGAGAGCGACCGAGCGGTGGGCGGGTTGTACTTTAACAGGTCGAGCACGCGCCCTTGCCTCAATCGGCTACTGACACAACCGCAATTGCCGCAGACAACAATGCAAACAGAGCGGCCAGATACCACCGTTTCGACACCGACAATGCTGCAATGATCGCCATGACCAAAGCGACGAGATCCTGTGCAACATCCTTGAGTGGATACACCGATGAAAAGTAGGCTCGTAGAACCGGTAGACCGCGTTCCGCCCACGTCTCCGATGTAATAAGGACACTTGTCCATCCGAGCAGACGTGCAGATTTCGCTCCGATTAGTGCCATGTTGAAGCTACCTTCTTCTGAACCAGCGTTGGAACCACCCCTGCTCACTGATATGCTTGAGTACTCCCAATCCGTAGGGAGAAGTCTCTCCAAAATGCATGTTGCCGTATGACTGCAGTATACCCATCACGTTTTCGCCCCCCAGCGGTAGCAGGTTGAAGTGACCTGAGTTCGTACCCCACGCGCCCTGCCCGGAGCCACGGTAAACGTCATATCCATTCCATCCATAGCCAAGAGGATTTCTGGCACCCGTCCAAGATGAGACAGATTCAGCGGGACGGTAGGCGAAACCAGCACTTTGCAGGGCAGCGGCAGCTTGCTCTGGCGTACCTGAAAACGTGAAATACCCTGCCGCTGTTTGGTTGCCTTCTAGGTTGGTGTTCGTGAAAGTGAAGTTGAATCCCAAGAGGTTGCCGGTGCCTTCGATGTGCACCGGGTCGGTGCCGTTTACGAAGATTCCGGTGAACGTGTTGCCCTGCGGATCGGTGAACTGGACACCGTTGGGTCCCACAGTCGCGTCGTATTCATTGCTTTCTAGCTCGTCATCTCCGACTGTCACAGCATCGCCATTCTCATCGACGACGACTCCTCCGGCGCAGTCGTAGTCCTCGGTACCTTGACTGCACGCTAGCGTGAATCTCCTGCCATCGCGGTCAATGTACTTCAGGGGATTGTTGAGCGCATACGCATACCGATTCAGGGACTGCGGATTCGACGGGTCTACCGCCGCCAGCCCCGCCGGGTCGGGACTGATCCAGCGGCCCTGCGTAGGGTGGTACTCCCGGAACATAAAATCGTATAGCCCGGTGACAGTATCTTGATTCTGGCCTGTAAACGAAAGATCGGTCGTTCCCGTTTGAGAATACGGTTCCCCGAACGGCGCATAAGCGCCATCGAAATAGACTCCACGACTCGGAGTCGATGCCAACCGCGAGCTGCCCAGCCAGTCTGGGTGGCGGTAGTAGCTGAGTCCGCTTGAAGCGTACACGGCTGCCGCCCCAGCAGGCAGCGGTACGAACTGCTTCTGCACCGCCTGGCCATTCATCATCGCCAGCTTGCCGCCTGTCGGCCCGTAGACAATCTGGTAGTACGTTCCGCTCTTGTTTTGTTCCACCATTCGGCCCAGAGCATCGTAGGTCGCGGTCACAGAATCAATTGTGGTCGGATGATTGTCACTGTCCCAAGCGTATGTGTGCAAACTGTCACTCGTCAGGTTGCCATTGGAATCGTACACTGGAGTGAACCCAGGCAGCGCAGTCATCCTGTTCGTCGCAGTGGAGTACGTCGGGAGAAACGAAATGCTGCCGCTCTTGCTGATGTTTCCGAACGGATCGAAGCTGAACGTCTGCGCCCAGGGCGTACCACAATTCACGCTCGTAATGCGCCTCATATCATCGTACCCGTAGGTGCAAGTCTGCTGGTGCCGCCGCTGCGCGGCTGGATGTGGGACGGGGCTCGACATTGTGGAGCCGCTGCCCGGCGGATGTGGTATTAGGGTGTCGGCCTCGCGTTCGCTCGGGCTGGTTTTGTTTTTGCGATCCTACCCACCAGAATATTTTTGTTCAGAACTGAGCCACATTGGGCAAAGCCCGGCAAATGTGGAGCACGTGCAATTACGACAAATGACGGACCGTTACATCTGTTTGCTGTCTTTCCCCCCAGCCAGAAAATTAGGTACTGTCCTGAGCAAAAGAAATTAAGACAGCACCGGAAATTAAGCAGCCTTGCAAGTTAAGCAGCGGCAATTGAAACTAGGGTTTCATGCTCGAACTGCATACACCGGTCCAGTACGTGAAGGGCATAGGTCCGCGCCTGGCCGAGGTGCTGGCGAGCAAGGGAATCTCCACCGTCGAGGACCTGCTGTACTACCTGCCCTTCCGCTATGAAGACCGGTTGAACCCGCGTCGAGTTGGGGAGTTGCGCGAGGGCGAAATGGCGAGCGTGATCGCCGAAGTGCGAACCTCGGCGCTGTATCGGACCCGGAAGATGCCGCTATTTGAGCTGACGGTGGGAGACCCGATGTTGGCCGAGGGAAAACCCCATATTTCCCCAACCCGGGGAAATGCGGGGCAGCCATCATTGCTCACGGCACCGCGTTCGGTGCTGAAGTGCATCTGGTTCAACGGCACATATTTGCGCGACCGATTCCAGCCTGGGCAGTTGGTAGCGCTGTACGGAAAAGTGGAGCAGTCGAAAACGGGAAGACAGCGGCTGCAACTGACCAATCCGCAGTTTGAAATCCTGAACGAAAAAGACGGCGACGCTCCGGAGGCCATTGCTGAATCCACCGAGATTGGCCGGATCGTGCCGATCTACGAGTCGGCGGGCAGTGGAAAGGTGACCTCGCGCTGGTTCCGGCGGGTAATCCACCGCGCGCTGGAGGACCTGACGCCGGAGGTCCTGGACGCCATTCCCGACCCGGTGCGGCGGCGCATGAAGCTGATGCCGCGACGGGAGGCCTTTCGGCTGGCGCACTGGCCGGAAGAATCAGCCCGGCTGGAGGACCTGCAGGCGGCGCGGACCCCGGCGCAGGCGCGCCTGATCTTCGAAGAGCTGTTCTTTCTCGAACTCGGCTTGGAGCTGAAACGGAAACGCATGCGCCAGCTGCCCGGGATTGCATTCAGCGTCGATGAGCGGGTAAGAGAGGCGATCAAGCGCATCCTGCCGTTCCATCCGACGGTGGCGCAAAAACGGGTGCTGAAGGAGATCGCCGACGACATGCGCCAGCCGGTGCCGATGCGGCGGTTGCTGCAGGGAGATGTTGGCTCGGGAAAGACGATCGTGGCGCTGGAAGCGGCGATCATCGCCATCGAAAACGGTTACCAGGCCGCCTTGATGGCGCCGACTGAAATCCTGGCCACGCAGCATTACTTGTCGGCGCGGCGGATGATCGAGAAAGCCGGCTACCGCATCGTGCTGCTGACCGGGTCGCTGGAGGCGGGGCGCAAGCGCGACATCCGGCGGCACATCGCGCAGGGGAACGCACAGCTGGTGATTGGAACGCACGCCTTAATAGAAGAGAAGGTTGAATTCGCGAACCTGGGGCTGGTGATCGTGGACGAGCAGCACCGGTTCGGGGTGATGCAGCGGATGAGATTGATGAAGAAGGCGCTTGCGGAAGAGAAACCGTCGGCGGCCGACGGACGACGGTCGACGGTTTACGGGGGCGAGGCTGGGGGTGTGGACGTACGCGGGGCAGAGACTGTTGCCACGCAAGACGGACACGGGTCGGAGAACCGTGCCACACCAGCCGATGCGCAGCCAGACACCCTGGTGATGACTGCGACCCCGATTCCGCGGACGCTGGCGCTGACCCTGTATGGCGACCTGGACGTCAGTGTGCTGGACGAGGTGCCGCCGGGCCGAACACCGATCGTTACGAGGCGAGTGGGAGACGAGCGGTCGGAGGAAGTTTTTGCCTTCGTGCACAAGCAGGTCAAGGCCGGTCACCAGGCTTACGTGGTCTATCCCGTGATCGAAGAGAACGAGGAGAAGGAAATCAAGGCGGCGACCAAGATGTACGACGAGATCCGGCGGCGCATCCTGCCGGAGTTGCGAATAGGGCTGCTGCACGGGCGGCTGGACGCCGAGCAGAAAGACGAGATGATGCGGCGCTTTCAGGCCGGCGAGATTGACGTGCTGGTCTCAACCACGGTGATTGAAGTCGGGGTGGACGTGCCGAACGCGACGGTGATGGTGATCGAGCATGCGGAGCGCTTTGGATTGTCGCAATTGCACCAGTTGCGCGGCAGAATTGGGCGGGGAGCGGCGAAGTCGTTCTGTGTCCTGGTTACCGGCGGCAAGGTAACGCCCGAGGCCGAGCAGCGGCTGGACACCATGGTGCGGACGACCGATGGCTTCGAAATCGCGGAAACCGACCTGCAGCTTCGAGGTCCGGGCGAGTTTTTCGGCACGCGGCAGGCGGGACTGCCCGGGTTTCGCGTCGCCAACCTGATCCGCGACCGCGAACTGCTGGAAGCCGCCCGGCGGGAGGCGATGGCGGTGGTGTCGGGCAGCGACAAAGAGGTAACGCAGGCGGAAGTTTCCCGGGCGCTGGTCCACCTCAGGTCGCACTGGCAACGGAGATACGGCTTAGTAGAAGTAGGGTAGGCCGCTGTCAGTGATGCGGGTCACTAAGGGACATGACCCAGGCCCTAATGGGCCCATTCCCTAAAGACAGATCATTCCAGATTGACACTCAGGAGGTGCTCTGTTAACTTCTGCTCGTCCATAAGTTCTTATTTTGCAGTCGGGAACATAGCTTGTCCCGTTCAGGAAGTGCGCCACTCCGAGGCAAACCAGCCTCCATGCGGGACATCGAACCGGGCTAAGGCAGTCTCTGGCCAGGTACCAGTCGAAAACCGGAGAGATAGACATTTGCGAAAGCGCTTCTACATTCTTTTCGTAGCTCGCGACGCCGAAGGCCAACTACGCAAGATCCCCATTCCACTTCATTATGCCCAGGTTTTCCTGGTCGGCGCCCTGATCGGGATGCTGAGCATTACCGGCATGGCCGGCTCGTATGCGCGCATGCTGATGAAAGTGATGCGCTTCAACCAGGTGCGGGCGGAGAAAGAACGGCTCAAGACCCGCTATAGCGTCCTGGAAAAGGTGGCACAGGAAAAAGACATCCAGGTGGCGTCGTTGGGATCACTGGCCAACGAGGTCACGGCGCTGTATGGGCTGAAGGCGCAGCCGATACTGACGACGCCGCGGCGTGATTTGCCCGAGGAGCAGGTCAAAAGATCGCTGGACCAGTTCGCCGTGTTGAGAACTTCAGCGCTGAATGGCGGGGCGGCAATCGGCATCACCATGATGGGTGGCCGCCGAAACTTTACTGCCGCCGATTGGCTGCGGTTATCGGAAGAGCCGAACTTGTGGCCGGTTGAAGGACGCATCACCGGTTCATTTGGCGAACGTATTGATCCCTTCAATGGTGAGGGCGCCTTCCACAGCGGGGTGGACATTTCAACCCCGTACGGCAGCCGGGTGATTGCGCCGGCGGACGGAGTGGTTACGTTCGCGGACTTTTACAGCGGCTATGGGCGGTTGATCGAAATTGAGCACTCGCAGGGTTTTATTACCCGGTATGGCCACCTGGCAAGCTTTGCGGTGACCCCGGGTCAGACCATCCATCGCGGCCAAGTGATTGGGTACGTCGGACTTAGCGGGCGCAGCACAGGCCCCCACCTGCACTACGAAGTGTGGATCCACAACAATCCCGTGAATCCTTACCATTTCCTGCGCACCACGGTCGCAAGAGCAACGCTGACCAACGCGGGCGAGTGAGCCCAGGCAAAGTCAGAAGCAAAAAGTCAGAACGGGTAATGCCCGGTTCTGACTTTCTGTTTTGGTTTTTGTTCTGTCTTTGGTTCTGACTTCTGACTTCTTATTTCTGTCTTCTTACCTTTTTCTTTGCTTCGGTCGATTGCTTCTTCTCCGGTGCGACCGGCGGCGACGCTCCGAGCGTCTCGACCGGTGGCTCGGAGACGATTTTCTTCACGAAGCCGGGCGGGATAGTAGCCTTCAGCTCCATGTGATCGGCGAATTGAGTCACGCTGATGCTGTCAAAAAATGCTTTCAGGTCGGGATCGCCGGCCTGGGCACGGATTTCGACAGTGCGCGCAACCGCCAGGAAGGCGTTGAGCTGGTCGGAGACGCGCTGCGCGTCCTCATGAGTGGGGGTAAAAGCGTCGGCCTGGAACTCGATCGAGCCCAAGTATCGCAAGGCGGCGACGATGACCGTATCCGGCGGGAAGAACAGGTCAAAGCCGCCCGGCATCTCGTAGCGGGCATTGCCCTGCTGACCGGCCGGGGCGGTACGTGCCACCGCCCATGCCACGGTGGCCAGCGGAATATTGCGGTAGTAGCGGCGGAGAAGGTCAGGACCGCGGCCGGTGAAGGTGTTGTCATTGCGGTCGATGATCTCATCGATGGCCAATTCCGATTCGGTATTCGAAGCGGCGACCATGGCCTGGTTCAGCACCACCACGCGCACCGTCCGGCCGGGCAGCGGAATGGAATAAATAAGAGTGCTGCGGTAAGGCTTGGAGGAGGCGGCAGTCTTGCGCAGGTAATCGGCGAGCTTGGCGTTATCAAAGCGGCCGACAAAGACTTCGGAATAGCGCGTCTCCGGCGGGGAATTGGCATTGGCGGCAACCGGTGGCGGCAGATGAACGGCGAAGGCGGCCTCATCGAGGTCACGTTCGAATTGAAAGCCGGTATCATGCACAAACTGCGCGTATTCGGGATCGACAGTGGAGGGGGAATTCTTGAACAGGCCGGCGGTACGCAGCGGCACCAGGTCGATGTAGATGTAGGCGTCGGCAGAGGGGAGCAGGCGCGCGGCTTTGGGCGGGCGGCCGCGGCGCAACAGCAGCGTGCCGGCGATGCCCGCGACGAAGGCGAGTACGACAGCAATAATGATGATGTTGCGGCGGCGGAGCACAGGCAATTAGTAATGGAGGAATGGATAATTTGCAATTGGCAGGAGGGGATAACGGTTAGGAACTTCCCACATATTGCCTCGTCGGCTCGCAAATGTGTGGGCCGGCCGCCGCTGTCAGGGCGGCGATCAGGCGGCGCGGTCGCGGCGGCGCTGGTGTTTTGGGAGCAGGGAATGCATCTTGCGTACGAGACGGCGGGGGTGGGCGGCCTTTCGGCCGATGGCTTGCCGAGGCTGCTCGTAAAACGGGTTTTCGAGCGCAATTGGCCCCTCGATCCTAATCACCGGATGGGTTGCAATGCAGTGGTCGAGCATGACCGGAGGGAGGGTGTTTCGATTGTACTGGCAGAGGCCGAGAGCGCGGTGGTTGGCATAAAACTCATTGAGCCGGGATTCGTATTCGGCAAGGTTCTCGGTGCCGGGCGCTTCGTCGAGCACCCAGCTCATGTCACCAGCGGCGCAGAGGCCGCTGAAGCCCGCATCGAGAGCCTCCATCACCGCCTGATGGAGCAGCGAGATCATATTGTCGGGACTGAAGCTTCCGCCTTTCAGGTGAGCTTCGTGCTTGGTAACGAGAACAAGAGCGCCGCGAGCCTCCTCCGCAGCCACATCAATGCCGGAATCCAGTAACGCCGCGCGAAGTTCCTGTGGGGTGTGTTCTCCGCAAACGTACAGACAACGTTCGCCGCGGGCGAGGCCACCGCGGATGTATTCAATGGCAGCGGCAAGTTGTTCCTGAGGCGACGCATAGAGCGTGCAGACGTGATCGCCTTGCTGGTAGACAAGCCTCCGGGATGCCATGGCGCAACCTCCTGCTTTAACGCGGTTTTTGATGCATTGAGGCCGAGGGCCGGTTGCTGCCGCGTGTACAGCTCGAAATGCAAAGCCACCGCAGAAACGCCAGCGAACCGTTAAGCGGACTTCGCCCGCGGCGATATGCGCCTAAAGAACAGGAAGCGAGCCGGCGTTTATGGGGATGGTGCATCGCCGCCGCCCCGACTGGCGCTCAGGCTTATATTTCTGTAAAATAAATTTCGGACTGAATTTCAGACCTATTGCTTTTGTGTCCGCTCCCCGTGTTGCGTTTTCCGGAATCAATTCAGCGAGTCTGGAGTGTGCGGCGGGAGGGGAGCGGCAGTGGTGCGCCCGGCCAAGGCGGATCTCTGCTTGCACGCGGAGTTCCGTTGTGATAACTTTTATGGTTTGTGCCGGGTGGCGGGAAAGTTTTCGCTGGCGTAGCTCAGTTGGTAGAGCATCTGATTTGTAATCAGAGGGTCAGGGGTTCAAATCCCTTCGCCAGCTCCACAAGCACGGAACAATCAACAACCCGGGCGTTAGGCGGAACGCCAGGGAGTGTCACGGTTGCGGCGCGCGCTCCTCAAAGAGATCGTACTCCTACAGGAAGCTTCCCGTAATGCGGTGGTGAGGCGCGGAACTACGTTTGCGCCGGGAGTTTATCCGTCCGCACCGAATGGAACGGCCGACATGCACAGGTGGCCGAGCGGTTAATGGCAGCAGGCTGTAAACCTGCCGCTCCTTGGAGCTACGGAGGTTCGAATCCTCCCCTGTGCACCAGGATTAGATGGTGTCTCGTTTCTCGATTGCGCTGGCTTTGTTCGGATTCCTAGGACTGGTAGCCTGGCTGACTTTGTCCGATCCGAAAGTTCGCGGCGTAACCCTGGCGCTGCTGGCCATGTTTGCGGTGAAAACCTGGCTGCATCATCGGCAGCAACAGATGGATGAGAACGCAGAACGAGATCGGAAGTTGGAACGAGTGAAGCTGGGCAGACAGCCGTAAATGCCAGCTGGTTTTGGGCCGATGTAGCTCAGTTGGTAGAGCACTCCCTTGGTAAGGGAGAGGTCATCAGTTCAATCCTGATCATCGGCTCCAGGGATTGTTGAGTTGAGTCGTGGAAGGGCTGCTTCGCTGCGCTCAGGATTTCGGCGCGCTGGGAGGCCGCGCAAGCGCCTCAACTTGGTAAGGGAGAGGTCATCAGTTCAATCCTGATCATCGGCTCCAGGAATTGAGTCGACAGTCGATGGCGACGGTCGACGGCCGAAATGTGAGGCTGACAGCTGAGAGCTGCTTTTCAAGAGCGGGAGTAACTCAGTGGTAGAGTCACAGCCTTCCAAGCTGTTGGTCGTGGGTTCGATTCCCATCTCCCGCTCCAGATTTCAGGTGGTGGCCAGCGGTGGGTTTTGAGCAAGCGTCGATTCCGATTGAGAAGGAACGGGAGTTCAGCGAGCTGCGCAACACTGTCGCGAAGGCCTTCGCCCCCGGGCAGGTGGAAAAGTACCTGGCGACGCTGAAGAGCAAGGGAGTCCGGATCCGCGATTTTGAATCGGTGCTGGCGAAGAAAGCTTTGCAAAGAGCCGCGCCGGAATTGAAGGGAATCGAGGCGCAGGGTCTGTACCAGTCGTTGACGGTTTCCGACCGGGCCCAGATGAGGGAGTTTTACCTGGTGCAAGTGGAACAGGTGCCGAGCGAATTGCGGCGCAAATATCATCAGCTGTATCAAGACATTTAGAGAGACGCAATCATGGCGAAAGAAAAATTTTCCCGCACCAAGCCGCACGTGAACGTGGGGACGATCGGACACATTGACCACGGCAAGACCACGTTGACGGCGGCGATCACCAAGGTATTGGGCAAGAGCAACCCGAACATCAAGTTCCGCTCG
>DASSIO010000109.1:0-5165 GCA_035691825.1 Terriglobales bacterium
AAAAGCATCGAGCCTGGCTTGCCTATGCCTCCCTCGACGGAGATCGGTTGGTTTACGAACTCGATCGGTCAGAGGGAATGTCGCCGGGTGGCTCGCGTGTAGACGCCTCAAACTCCGCCATCAATCCTGGAATTTACATCAACTAATCCCCCCGCATTGTTGAAGACTAAATCGGAATCCCCAAGCCTCCCCGTTTCATATTTCGAAAACAATGCTTTCTGTTCAGTCTTTCCACTTCTCGGATAGACCGGGTTCCTTGCTTGGGGAGCTACAGCCTCCGCAAGAATCAGGTCTTTCCCCTAGCCTCGATTAGTGACTCGTACTAGGTGGTCTCCCGTGCTTTACCGGATTTTGGCCTGCTCCGCAAGGTGCTAAAAGTGTGATTCGTAAGCGGGTCCGTGTGACTCAGAGGGCGGAGCCGTGAGTAGCCGCGGAAATTTCTTGGCAAGTCGCGCCGGGAATCGTGACTTTGCTTCCTTCCGCCAGCGGTTGCCGAATCTCTTACCCGCGTAACTGGATATCTCTAGCTCGGAGCTCGTGGAGATAAGCAGCAAAAATCGACGCCACCCACCCGGCGTAAAGGCGAAACGACATGAGCCGGTACTTTGAACTGATGGATAAACGCGGTGGCGATCCGGCTGTCATTCAGACCCCGGCACGCAACGCCTCGAGATCTAAGCCGAATATTCCAACGCGCTACAACCGCCGAGTTGTGGAGGAGCGCGACGGAATCTCCCTCACCGGACTATGGCGCATCATCGAGAGCCGCAAGTTGACGATCTTCGCTTTCGCTGCTGTTGTCATCGTTTTGGTTATGACCGCTTCTTTTCTCATGAAGCCGCAATACGAAGCCGTTGGTCGCGTGGTGTTTCATCGCGATAACGATAGCGGTGTGCTTGGTTTCAAAGGCGTTGATACCTCGCTGGTCGAGGACCCGGAAGATCGCGCGGCGATCGATACGCAGATCGGCATTCTCGAGACTGACGCTCTGGCCATGCAGGTCATCAACGATCTCCACCTGGAAAATAATCCGACTTTCGCCGGTCGTGCGCCGCAGGCCGGCAATGAAGATCAGCTTGTGAACAAGTTTCACAAGAACTTGAAAATCTCGAAAGTGAAAGGCACGCGGCTGATTGAGATTCAATTCCGAAATTCCAATCCCCGCGTGGCCGCCGACGTTGTCAACGACCTGGCCAAGGAGTACACGGACCAGTTTTATAAGAGCCAGTTCCAGGTCAGCTCGCAAATTTCCGCTTTCCTTGCCGCTCAGTTGAAGGAGTTGCAGGCCAAGGTCGAGGATTCGCAGCGCAAGCTCGTCGACTACCAGCAGCAAAACGGAATGTTTGGTCTCGACGACAAACAGAATATCGTCACCTCCAAGCTTGATGACCTTAATAAGCTGCTCACCGCGGCCGAAGCCGAACGCGTTCAGAAAGAAGTCAATTACCGTTTGGCGCGCTCCGGCCAGCCGGAGCTGGTCGCCAAACTGGACCCGGACAACCTCATCACCAAATTGCGCTCACAGCAGAATGACTTGGAAAACCAGATTGCTCAGTCGTCCGTCGAGCTGGGCCCGGCAAACCCCAAAATGCGCGAGCTCTCGAATCAGCTCGCGCAAGTAAAGGAGTCGCTCGCCGCCGAGGTCAAAAGAATCGGGGAGCACATCACCTACGATTACCAAAGCTCGGTTGGTCGCGAACGCATGTTGCGCGATGCCCTGGAAGCGCAGAAACAGGCTGCCGACAAGCTGAACGCAAATGCCATCCAGTCCAATATTCTGAAGCACGAATTCGAAACCAATCGGCAGCTCTACGAAAATCTTCTTCAGAAGCAGAAAGAGCTGAGCATTTCAGCCAGCATGAAGTCGAGCAATCTCTGGATCGTCGATCCGGCTAGGCCGCCGAAGCTGCCCGCCGAACCCAATATTCCGCGAAACTTTGCTCTCTCGCTTCTATTTGGACTGTCCGGCGGCGTTGCTCTGGCGCTCGGACTCGCAAAGGTCCAGGAAAAGATAACCACTCTCGAGCAGGCTGTGCTTATGTCGCCGATTCCTTCGCTGGGCGTCGTTCCGCAGCTCGGACTGAAGGCAAAGAATGGCGTTCGCCCAGAGCTCAAGGGGTTCAATGGCGATGTCAGACCTGCTTTGGTGAGCGCTCTTCAGCCCCTCTCGTTAGCTGCGGAGTGCTACAAAGCTATGCTGACTTCCATCTTGCTTTCACAATCGACGCCCCCGGCTGTCATCCTTGTTACAAGCGCGCTCCCGGGCGAAGGCAAGACGACCGTCAGTACTAACCTCGCGATTGCGCTGGCTCGTCTGCACAAGCGCGTGCTCCTGGTTGATACCGACCTTCGTCGCCCCAGCATCCAGCGCGCTATGCGGCTGACCTGCGATGCTGGTTTGGGCGCCTTACTCAGGAAGTCCGCAACGTTTGACGAAACCGTGATCGGCTGTGCGGATATTCCCAATTTGTTCGTCCTTCCGGCCGGACCTGTGAGCCTGCCCGACGACACCGAGTTGCTTGTCTCCGACTTTAAGGGTCTGATGGAGAATTGGCGGAAGCAATTCGACCACATCATCATCGACACGCCCCCCGTCCTTGCCATGACCGATGCGGTTCGCATGTCGGTCGAGGCGGACTCCGTAATCCTGGTTGTTCGCGCCGGTCAGCTTTCCAAGAAGGATTTCTTGCGCGCACAAGACTTGCTCCTCAAGGTCAACGCCCGGCTTACCGGCTTCGTGCTGAATGGAGCCGATCTGTCATCGTCCGATTTCCGTTACTACTACGGATACTACGGTCAGGATCAGCCAAAAACCCTCAGTGCCGGCGCCTGAGCGATCCCTGCGCTCCTATGCGTCCCGCTGCTGACCGGCCCGATTTTTGTTGAAGGAAAGGACCACTGCTCATGAGCGTCATTTCGCAAACTTCAGTTTCCATCGCATCAAACGAACTCGCGTCCTTGGAATCGAAGTTTCAGAATCGCACTGCGAATGTAGGAATCATTGGACTGGGCTATGTCGGCTTGCCCCTCGCTCTCCTCTTTGCCGATGCCGGTTTTCCCGTGACCGGTTTCGATGTCGATCCCCAAAAGGTAGAGAAGCTGTGCCGCGGCGAATCTTATATCTATCGTATCCCCTCTACCGAAGTTCAAATCGCGCGTAGCAAACAGTTCTCGGCCACCGGCGAATACTCCAGGATTACGGAGATGGACGCCATCATCATTTGCGTCCCGACTCCGCTGAATGAGCAGCGCGAACCTGATCTCAGTTTTGTCGTGAACACCGCCGAAGCAATAACTCCCCATCTGCGAGCCGGCCAGCTCGTCATACTCCAGAGCACCACGTATCCCGGAACCACCGAGGAAGTTTTGTTGCCCATACTCGAGAAAAACTCGCGCGGATTGCGCGCCCAGCGCGAAGACCATTCAGCCGGAGCACATTCTTTCTTTGTTGCATTTTCCCCGGAACGCGAAGACCCAGGCAACAACTCCATAGCGCGAAGCGATATCCCCAAGATTGTCGGCGGGCTGAGCGGCCAGGCTACGCAACTTGCCGCGGCACTTTACAAGTCCATTTTCCACCGCGTCGTCCCCGTTTCCACTCCTGCAGTCGCCGAAATGACCAAACTTCTCGAAAACATCTACCGATGTGTGAACATCGCCCTCGTTAATGAATTGAAGCTTTTGTGCCTCCGTATGGGCATTAATGTTTGGGAGGTCATCGACGCTGCTTCGACAAAGCCCTTTGGCTTTCACCCCTTTTATCCCGGGCCCGGCCTTGGCGGACACTGCATTCCCGTCGATCCGTTTTATCTCTCTTGGAAGGCCAAACAATGGGATTTCCAGACTCGCTTTATTGAACTGGCTGGCGAAATCAATGTTTCCATGCCGTACCACGTCGTCAACACGATCTCGGCGGCCCTCAACAACGTCCGCAAACCTCTGAATGGCTCGCGCATCCTGATCCTCGGAGTGTCTTACAAGAAAGATGTGGATGATCTACGCGAATCGCCGGCTCTCACCATCATTGAACTGCTCAAGCAACAAGGTGCGGTTGTCAGCTTCAACGATCCGTATTTCCCGGTGCTGCTCAAAGGGCGTCATTACGACTTGCAGATGCAATGCGCTCCTTTGAAAAGCATTTCTGAATATGATTGCGTGGCGATTATTACGGATCACTCTGACTACGACTATCCAGCCATCGTGGGCGAGTCCCAACTTGTTGTAGACACTCGGAACGCCACGCGCGGTATCGATTCACCGAGGATTGTCCGTTGCTGATTCACGGAGCTTCGGCCAGCCGAACTTTGCAGCGCGATCTCGCTCAGCGGCCGGCAGTATTTCTCGAAATAGGCGCGATCCGGATTTTGCTCGCGCGCCTGTTCCAGTGAGGTTCTTATGAGATTCAAAACTTTCCTTCTCGCGGTTCTTGTCGGCATGACGTTTCCGATAACGGATCTTTTCGCCCAGGATCGCGTCCATCCCATAGAAGTCCGCGCC
Source organism: Terriglobales bacterium (assembly GCA_035691825.1). Lineage (GTDB taxonomy): Bacteria > Acidobacteriota > Terriglobia > Terriglobales > Acidobacteriaceae > Gp1-AA122. The sequence goes on from DASSIO010000109.1 coordinate 4,498, forward strand.
GAGGCGCTTCCGGCCGCTCAACCTGCCGCTTCCGTCGCTCCTCGCAACGCTGGTTCTCCTCCGGAACTGTTAATCGGTTCTGGCGACCTGATTGAAGTCAGCCTTTACGGCGTGTCCGATTTTAAAACCGATGTGCGCATTAATTCGGCCGGCGAAGCCTCCTTGCCCATGCTAGGAACCGTTACTCTCGGCGGACTCTCGGTCGAGGCAGCTGCCAAGCTTGTCGAGCAACAACTTAAGCAAAAAGGTTTTTTCAACGACCCGCACGTTACCGTATTCGAAAAAGAGTACGCCACTCAAGGCATCTCCGTTTTGGGCGAAGTCCAGAAGCCCGGCATTTACCCTTTGCTTGGCTCCAGGAATCTCTATGACGCCCTTTCCGTTGCCGGCGGCACTACTCCCAAAGCCGGCAGTTATGTACTGATCACGCGCCGTAACGACCCCCAGCATTCCATTCGCGTTCCACTTTCCACTAGCGCGCCGCAGTCGATGAAGGACAACGTTACCGTCGAGCCTGGCGACACAATTCTCGTAAGCAAGGCTGGCATCGTTTACGTAGTCGGCGATGTTCGCCAGCCTGGCGGCTTTGTCATGGAGAATGGCAAGGACCTCACCGTCGTTCAGGCTATAGCTTTGGCCCAAGGCATCGGCCCGAACGCCGCTCTCGG
>DASSIO010000110.1:0-5969 GCA_035691825.1 Terriglobales bacterium
TTCGGCCGTCCTGCTGAACGCCACCACCAGCTTTTCGTCGTTCCTGGGTTGATAGCTCATCGTTCGCATCAGGATCGGATACACTTCCGTCGTGGTGTCCTCCGCAGGTTGCCCGCATCGGGCGATCAACCGCTCCGGCGTTACGCTTGCCACCGCTCGTTCGTGGCGTCTCTCACGCGCGTTCCTAGCCCAATCGGACACGTACTCCGCCAGAGTGACCATGACTATCAGTCCGACAATCGCCGCCGCCAAACTCACCCACACTCGGCCTGTACGCTTGAGAAACTGCGAAAAATCGGCGAGCGAGGAGTATCCCCCGCTTTTTGTGAACTCCAGGATCGCAGCCAGTGGCGACTTTTGCGGTTGCTTCGAGGGTTGCTCGCTCGATTCAAAGGCCGAAAACTCCGACACAATTGACGTCTCCGGCGGCGCCTGGACAGATGTTGTCTCGAGCCGTTCGGTCGAGTACGTGTGGTCTTTCTGATTTATCTCGTCCATACGTTCCTGCCTTTACGATGCACTCCTAAATCCCAAAGCGTCGCGCCAGAATTCCGCCGCAGCCAAGTGCGGAAGAGCCAGGCGCCCATCAACAAATCACGACCGGCTCTGTCGCCTTCAGCAAGAGAAGACAAGCGGGCCTCGGCAGAACAGCCTCAGTGGCCTGCTGGAGCTTGGAGCCAGTGGATGACTCGGCGCCAGGGAGCTAGCCGCGAAGTGTTCATTGGCGTTTGCAGCCAATGGAGTAAAGCATGCCAGGCAACGACAAATCGGCTGGGGCCACTCTCGACTTGCTCTGGTGCAGTCTGGCTGGCGATTTGTGTTTCGGAAGGTGTGAGCCAGTATGGGCTTGTTTCCGCGAGGGAGCGCTTGAGGCCAGTAGCCTCCGGGCGCGCCTCGGCTGGACCTGCTGAGATAGAGAGTTTCAGCAGGGCGCCGACCTGCTCCTGAAAAGACCTGATTATTTTCAGAATGCTGTGGGCAAACCAGACGCCGGCAATCAGGAACCCGAGCTGAGTGAGAAGGGTTCCCACGGCATACCAATTGACTTGAGTCCAAGAGCTGAATTCAATCATGTTTCCGCCTTGGGCTGGTGGAGAGTTCAATCTATATCCCGGCTGAGCCCATGGGAACTGGCGGAAAGTCCAAGAAACGGGCAGGTGTGCTTCCCTGCCCTGGCGGGCTAGACCAGGCCGAAATTCCTCGTAAGTGAATTACGCGATAGTTACATACAGCAGCCTGGGCGAAAGACAATGCTCAACATCGGAAAGGACTGTTTGCAAATGCGGAGTGCAACACACTAGAAGCCAGTGATAGAGTTGGCGGCGAGGAATCACGCAATGGTCGCATGGACGCTCGTAGGACACATTTTCGGGCTTGTGTTATGGATGACTGGCCTTCTGATGGCTTCCGTTGTTTTGATGAGATATTCCCAGGAAACCTCGGAGGAAGCCCGGCGAATCTTGGCGCGGATGGGAAGAATCAGCTTGCGGGGCTTTGCCGATCCGGGCGCGCTCCTCACGTTGGCTGCTGGGATAGTCCTTGTGAGCACCAATCGAAACTACTATTCGCATGCCGGCTGGCTGCACATCAAGCTCGTTTTTGTGGTGGTTCTGATCGGCTTGCACGTGCTTGTCGCGATCAGAAACAAGGCCCTGTCGTCTGGAAGAGGGAGCATTTCGAACGGCCAGGCGAAAATATTTTTTGTGGTGGTTATCGTCGTATTTCTGCTGATTTTAATTGCGACTCTGCCTGGCGCGGTTTTCCTGACCTAGTTGTTTGCGTGTGCGAGAGACACGCCTACCTTTTACTCGATACAGATCCGTCTAATTCGAACGAACGGTCTCTCCGAGGATCAGCCTTCCGGCACAACGTACGGCGCACGATAGGTTCCTCGGAGCATGCGATTGGCTTCCTCGTCGCCGATGACTTCCTCTTTCGCGGGATCGAATTGCAGCGTGCGTCCCAGACGGTAGGAGGCATTGGCCAGATGCACGAGCGTCGTGGAAATGTGTGCTTCCTCGATTGGCGAATGGATATCCTCGGCGCGGCGGCTGCGAATGCAATCGACGAAGTTGGCATAGTGGTCGCCGGCAGCTTTGCCATGTGGGCCTGGCTCCAGCTGATCGGTCAGCCAGGTTTTGTAAGCATCATAGCCGTCGATGGCGAGAATGCCCTTCGATCCATAAAAAATGTTGCCGATGGTGTTGGTTTTTGCGTCTCTTGGTCCCAGGGTCTGTGCGCTAGGGGCCTTCTTGTTCGTGCTGGCAGTGAGTCCGGCGGCTGGCACGGCGCTGGCACCATAAGCCCCGGTGCCGATTTCGGCCTCATGATTGGTGATCCAGTGGCGGACTTCCAATTCCATCAACTTGCGCTTGCCGTTCGTATCATTGAAATAGAACGCGGCATTCAAGTCGTTAGGAGTTTCCTGGTCGTCGTCGAACATAAAGTGGCCACCCATCGCGGACACGGAGACCGGAAATCCGACTCCAAGACCCCAGCGAGCAATATCGATTTCGTGAATGGCCTGATTGCCGACTTCCCCGTTGCCGGTGTCCCAGATCCAGTGCCAGTTATAATGAAAGCGGTTTTTCGTGAAAGGTTTCATAGGAGCGGGACCGGTCCAGAGATCGTAATGTACGCCGGCGGGAACAGGCTCGGGTTCGGCGTGGCCGATGGTGCCGCGCCATTTGTAGCAGAGCGCTCGAGCCATGTATACGTCGCCCACTGTGCCATCGCTTAGATGGTGAATGGCTTCAATCATGCCGGGATTGGAGCGTGACTGGCTGCCGTGCTGGCAAATGCGGTTGTATTTTTTTACGGCACGAACGAGTTGGCGGCCTTCGAAAGTGTTGTGCGAGCACGGCTTTTCGACGTAGACATCCTTGGCGGCCTGGCAGCCCCAGATACCGATAAGCGAGTGCCAGTGATTGGGAGTGGCGATGGAGATGGCGTCGATGTCTTTGTCCTCGAGGAGCGTGCGGACGTCGAAGAAAGATTTCGGGCGCGGCAGGCCCATTTTCTCGACGTCGCCGAGGCGTTGGTTCAAGACATTTTCGTCAACATCGCAGAGAGCGGCGAGTTCGACTCCGGGGACATGAGAGAAGCCGCGGATGTGATCGTGGCCACGGCCGCGCACGCCGCAGACGGCGACACGGACGCGATCGTTTGCGCCGAGAATCTTGCCGCCCAGAGCTAGCGCGGCTGCGCCCACTGTGATTGCTTTCCCTGTCGTCTTAAGAAATTCACGCCGTTCGATTGCCATCGTTGCCACCTTTGCCTTGGAAACGGTCTTGCACGCCGAATATTACATCCTTCGAAGCGAATGCGCACGACTTGCAAGGAGGAGTTTACTTCTTCCACGCCACGATTATTTCCTTTAGAAATTCGTCTGCTTCTAGAGCGGCCGTTGCGCCGGGACTTATCGGCCACGACGAAGCGGCTTATCCTTCTGTGGCTGGATTTGCAGACGGCGTGCTGTTCCCTTTTTTCTTCTCATCGGAAATTAGCGAGGCAAAGTGAATCAGCAACTGCACCTTTCGGGGCTTGTGAGAAGGAATTTCGCGGGAAGGCAGAGTTAGGGATTTCGAAAAAGCATTGTCGCCATCCAGATGAGCAGCCACAAAATCCAAAACCAGCGAAGATCGACCTGTCCACGAGTTGGCTGAGTTAATTGAATCCGTCCAGAGAATCTTTTCCAGCGGAGGCTCCAAAGCATGCGCCGATACATACGCAGGTCATGGTCCCGATGAGCCCGCGCCATGATCGGCACGTCGGTCAGGAGATGTTTCCGTTTCGACTGGAACCACTCCTCTTTCTGCAGTTTGCCGTCGAAGTAGCTTTCGTTGTTTTTCCAGATAGCCAGCAACGCATCCGGCTCTCCAAGCAAGGCGCAAGCTTCGGCCTGCATGTGCGCCAGGAACTTAGCACAGTGATCGTGAGGAAGACCGCCAAGAGCATCCCGGCAGGAAGAAACTATCTCGCGCAGCTGTTTGGGACGCCCGGTGGATAGAGAGATCACATAGTTCGCAACGACCCACATTCCGACGCCGGGTTTTTCGCGCCAGGGTGCCAGGAGTTTGCGGACTTCCGAAAGGCGCTTTAGATTGATAAGCGCTCGGGCCGTTTGCGCCCATGCGTCCACGTCGGCTTCGACAATCGCGGTGTTATTCTTCCAATAGCGCACTACGAGACGGGTATAGCCAGCGTCGCACAGCTCTTTTAGCGGACTGCCGATGTACCCTTCCTTTGCCCAGTTTGCGGAGTCGATCATTTTCAGAAGTTTCAACAGCTCGCGTGCGCCGCGGTCCGGAAACCACGAACGCCAGCCAGGCTGGGGCTTCCCTTTGCTGGCGACACAACCTTTGGCAGCATGGGAGGCCAACAGCGAGAATGCTCTCGGGGTTGGACGTGAGCCCTGCTGCATCCTGCTAACCGCTTTCACATAGCCGTCCTCTTCCCAATGTGCTTTTTGGACTGCCGTCCAGGCATGGTTCGCAGGCCAAACGGAATCTTCCTTTTCGGCAAAGAAGATGCGCAATACAGTTTCGATAGTTTTGTCTTTTTCGTTTCTATCCGCCGCCAGGACCTCGGCATACCGGGCGAGGAAATAGGGGTTTTCTGGATCAATGGGTCGAATTCGTTCCAGGACGGCGGCTGCTTCCGCCAAACGATTCGCATTTCGCAAGGAGTCATAGCGAAGGAGGTGAAGCGGCACGTCCTCGCGGAAATCGTGAAGCAGCCCGTCCCATTCCGAATCCAGCTCGGCTGCGGGAAGTCCAGCCTTCTCAAGAACATTCAAACGATGGCGCCTGAACTGAGTGTTGGTCTTCAGCTCCGGCGGAGATGTGCTGAGCAAGCTTCGGGCCTCGTTCCAGGCCTCATCCTCGAGGAACCAGTCCAGCAGCACGCTCCAGCCCCAGCCGTACCAGGGAGCAGCGCGGAGCACGGAAGTCATCTCCTTGCGTGCCTCCGTTTTGTCGCCTTTCTGCCGGCGTAGCCAGGCCAGGCGGCCCAGCACGGGGGACGGGTCACCCAGGCGCTCCTTGATTTGCAGCATGACTTGCTCTGCTTCATCGTATCTACGTTGTTCGGCGAGAAGCATGGCAAGCCAATCGGCGGCCTCAAAGAGTCCCTGGTTCAAGGCAAGACTCCGGCGGAGGCAGGATTCGATCTCGCCTTGCGTGGCGAAGCGCCTGAACTCGTTTAGAGTCTTCCCGAGAAGAAACCAAAGATAAGAGCCGTGCGGGTGCACCTTGATGCCTTCGCGCGCGGCTTGCACCGCAGCGTCGCCGTCACCGCAGCTCGCCAGGAGAAAGATGGCCCGTTCTCTCCAGTGGACCGATTCCGGAAACTTTGCAAGCGTCTCGTGGATAGTGGTCCGTGCTTCGGCGAAGCGCTGTGCCTGGATCAAGAGCTGCGCTCGCACATCGAAAAAGTCGGTGTTTTGGGGATCGCCGGCAGCGGCGGACTGCAAAACCCGGAGAGCCTCCTCAATATGGCCATGACGTTGGTGCACGCGGGCTAACTGGATCCGAGCTCCAGAATTATCGGGATGACGCCGGATAATCTCTGCCAGTACTTCTTCTGCCTCGGGAAACTTTCCGAGCTTGCGCCATGCGTCAGCGAGAGAAGTGCGCAGGCCGAGATGATAGGGGAAACGCTCCACCGCCAGCTGGAGTTTTTCGATGGCGCGCTGTGCATCCGTGCGGCCGCTTCCGTGTTCGAGAAGCAGATCCGCCGTGGCTTCCGTAACCTCCGGATCGTCGGGGCGAAGATTGTCCCAGACAACAGCAGCCTGCTCGGCTTTTGCAACCCCGAAGCGGTTCGCGACAAGCATGATGGTGTCGCGCGCGACCGCCAGCCTCCCCGGGTACCGCAGCAGCGCCGCGGAAATTTTGTTCCAGCATTGCTCGCGCACCTCTGCGCCGGGTCTGGCAAGGCAGCCCCAAACTTCGCGATAACTGTAAAAA
>DASSIO010000111.1:0-2332 GCA_035691825.1 Terriglobales bacterium
CACTGGCTCTGGCGGGAGCGCCAACTGCCCATCCGGTTTCCGGTGGGCCAACCGCCCGGGTCGAGAGATAGGAGCGCCGTTCCGTTTGGGCCTGCTTGCTACACAGTTGGCGAACGGTGGCGGCTCGCCTGTTTGTTTCGGGTTGCCGCCAGTTCCCTTCTGGAATCCCCAATTCTCCTCCCTGATGGCATGGTCCACCATCGGAATCAGCTACTACGACGCCGGGCAATTCATCCTACGTCACCCCATGACCCACGGCCTGCAAATGGACTTCAGCTACACGTTTGGAAAATCCATGGATATGGGGTCCGATGCTGAGCGGACCAATTCCCAAGGCACAACTTCCACAACGGCGAGCGGGCTTGGAAACACCACCCACAGCTTTATCGAAAATCCCTGGAACCCGCGACTAAACTATTCTCCGTCGGATTTCGATATCCGCCACGTCATCACCACAACGTGGGTGTACGAGTTGCCTTTCGGCCGAGGCAAATGGCTGGGTAGCAAAGCCAGCACGGCGCTGGACGAGATTATCGGTGGCTGGCAACTATCGGGCTTGGGCCGCTGGACGAGCGCATTGCCATTCAGCGTGGTCGACACACGCGGGTTCACCAACAGTTTCTTGTTCAATGACTTCATGAGACAAACCGGGCCTGTTCAATCGGGGTTGTTTCACGATCCGTCGACCGGAGCGCCGATCGCTTTCCCCGATCCAGCTGCCGTCGTTGGCGGAGTTTCGATCTCAACCGGGTTTCCCGCATCGCTCACTCCTCTTCGCTTCGCGTTTCCCGGTGAGGCTGGAAGCCGCAATGCGTTTCGCGGCCAGGGCTTTTTCGGTATCGACGCAAGCCTGGCAAAAACCTGGAAAGTAACCGAGCGAGTGGGACTCAAATTTGGATGGGATGTGTTCAACATCACAAATTCCGTGCGTTTCGACACGAATTCGATTGACAACGGCTCGGACGACGGAGGCTTTGGCTTGTACAGCGCAACGCTGACTAGGGAACGCGTACAGCAGTTTTCGCTGCGCTTGACGTTCTAACCGGCAATAGACAGTACATTCGTGAAACACCGCTCAGAAGGTGGGCGGTGTGTTGACCCAAATGATCAAGGCTTCCCTTTTGCCTGGGTTGTACCAGCGGTGTCCGCGATTGCTTTCGAACCAAAAACTCTCGCCCTCGTGGAGGACATAGCATTCCGTTTCATCAAGCCAGATTTCCAGTTCGCCCTTTAACATATACATCCAGTCTTCGCCCTGGTGAGTGTAGGCGCCGTCGCTTCCTGTCGCCGGCGGGACGCGCATTAGCATGGTTTCCAGCATTTTCGTACCGGTCGAAAGGAGCTCCATCCTTACTCCCGATTGCGTCTGAATGGATTGCCGTTTCCCGGGGCGGACAATGCGGTCCGGTTTCTTGGGAATGTCATACAACTCCAGGACGGTGGTGCCGTACGCACCGGCCAACCGCGAAAGCGTCGAGACGGATGGCTTGGCGTGAGATAGTTCAACCGAGCTCAGGAATCCCGCCGAAACGCCCGCGCGCGCAGCCGCTTCGGCCAAACTCATGCTCTGCCGTTTGCGCAGTTTGCGCAGCCTGGGCCCGAAATCAGGAATTCGGCGGCCATCTGTATTGGCCATCGCGGGAAGGCTGTGCGCCATGGCCTCTTTGATTCCAGGCACGTTTAGCCGCTTGACGTCATGCAGATACTTGATGCGCTTCAACACTTCCAGCAGTTCGGGCGTGTACAGACGAAACTTCCCTGAACTGCGTGCGGGGGTGACCAGCCCAACGCTCTCCCAAAGGCGAAGAGTCGAAGGGCTTATGCCCAGAATGCGCGCCGTTTGTCCGACGGTCAGAAAGCGGAGCAGTTGTTTATGATGCTGGCGTGCGCCCGGCTTTTTCATCGTGAATGATCGTTTGGTTCCTGGCGGCAGCGATTCAATCGTTTGCCTTGTTGAACTTGAGATAATGTTAACAATCTTTGCGACTTTGCAACAAGCGTCTGTACTCTTGGGCGGAGCCACAAAGGATTTGCCGTAATCGCAGTCACCGATTCTGAATCAAAGAATGCTGGATAAAGTGTTTTTGTCATCTCTTCGCAGCCTCCCTCCTGCGGAATTCCCACTTACCAACCTATGATTGCCGGCAGCACAGCAAATGAGAGCAAGCAGCTAATTCGTTGAAAACAGACGAGTAATGGACGTTGCGAATTCTGGTGGTCTGCGTGGAGTCACAGGGGGCTGTGACCCCCGTCACTGCCGGCTGTGAGTTTCGCAGCTAACGTGCCTACAGACGAGCGCGAACTTGCGAGCGGCGAGGGCAGCGGTGGCAAG
>DASSIO010000112.1:0-4767 GCA_035691825.1 Terriglobales bacterium
TCGCCTGCCGCCACCAAGGTTCCGGCGGGTCCCGGCCGCATCGAGTTTGACCATGTGTGGTTTGCCTATCGCAACATTCCTATCGGAGGCGTGGACGGCAAGGATGGAAAACCATCCCCGGCAAACGGTGACGGGCAGGAAACTGAGCCCGACTGGGTGTTGCGCGACGTCAGCTTCGCCATTGAGCCGGGCGAAACCGTCGCCATTGTCGGCCACACCGGGGCAGGGAAGACCACCATCATCTCTCTGTTAATGCGCTTCTACGACGTGCAGCAAGGCGCCGTGCGCATTGATGGCGTGGACGTCCGCGACATGGACCTCAACGACCTGCGCCGCCGCTACGGCGTTGTCCTTCAGGATCCCTTTCTCTTCAGCGGCACCGTTGAGCAGAACATTCGCCTGGGCTCTTCCTGGATCGAAGATGAGGCGGTGGAACGCGCCGCCGAAGAAGTCAACATCGCTGACTTTATCCGCAGCCTGCCAGACGGCTTCAAGGAAAGCGTGCGCGAGCGCGGCAGCACTCTCTCCACTGGCCAGAAGCAGCTCATCTCTTTTGCGCGAGCACTGGCCCACGACCCCAAAATTCTCATCCTCGACGAAGCCACCTCCAGCGTGGACACCGAAACCGAGTTCCGCGTGCGCGAGGCCCTCACCCGCATGGTCGAAGGGCGCACCTCCATCGTCATCGCCCATCGCCTCTCCACCGTGCAGCGCGCCGATAAGATTCTGGTCATGCACAAAGGCAAGCTGCGCGAAATGGGCACTCACCAGCAACTGCTCGCCCAGCGCGGAATTTACTGGAAGCTCTACCAGCTGCAGTACAAGGACCAGGAAATCCCCGCCGGCGCCCCCAGCACCGTCGCCGGCGACGACTAGACGCCCGTACCCCGCGCCCTAGTAATATGGGCTGCGGTCATCTGACAGCGTGAAGTTCGACCTCGGCTGGGTGCAGTAGGCCGTCACCTGTCGTAAGATCACAAGGTTGTCGGCAGTTGCTCTTGTCAAAATTCGTGATCCGGACGCATTCTTCTCGACGCATTCTGAGAGCATCTAAAGAATCGGGGCGTTTGGGTGAAGTCTTGCGACTATCATTTGGGCTACTTTAATGGTCCAAGTTAAAAATTAGTGATGGAGAACCACCTTAAGATGTCAACGAGAACAATGCGTTCCAGTGTGTCTCACGCGAGCAGCGGAGTCGTTGGACTCGATGACGTGCTGATCGGCGGTTTTCCCCGGGATCATCTCTACCTGATAGAAGGCGATCCAGGCACCGGCAAGACAACGCTGGCGCTTCAATTCCTGTTGGAAGGTCGCGAGCGCGGCGAAAGCGGCCTGTATGTCACATTGTCGGAGTCGAAGAACGAGCTGTTGCAAATCGCCGCTTCGCACGGCTGGAACCTTGATGGTATTGCTGTCTTCGAGATGACACCCACGGAGGCCGAACTATCTCCCGAAGCGCAGTACACCGTCTTCCATCCTTCGGATGTCGAACTGAGCGACACCACAAACTCTATTTTGAAGCACGTTGACGAAGCAAATCCAAGCCGCGTTGTATTCGACTCTCTTTCAGAGTTGCGCTTGCTGGCCCGCGATGCTCTGCGCTACCGCCGCCAGATTCTTGCCTTAAAGCGGTACTTTTCCGGCCGGAAGTGCACAGTGCTGATGCTTGATGACCGCACCTCTGAAGCACATGATTTGCAGGTGCAAAGTATTGCGCATGGAGTGATCGTGATGGAGCGTCTGGATCGCGAATTTGGCGTTAACCGACGCCGTCTTGAGGTTCGCAAGCTGCGTGGCGCCACGTATTCCGAAGGCTTTCATGACTTCAGCATCGAGACGGGAGGCGTAGTGCTGCACCCGCGCCTCATCGCTGCCGAACACACAGGGTCTGGCAAGCGGGAGCCGGTTCCAAGCGGCTTGAAGGAATTGGACGATCTGCTTGGTGGTGGAATTGACACTGGAACAAGCACACTGCTGATAGGTCCCGCAGGCACGGGCAAGTCTACGGTCGCCCTGCAATACGCCGTTACAGCAGCGAACCGCGGCCAAGGCGCGATGGTGCTTAGTTTCGACGAAACATTGGCTACCTTACTCGGGCGCGCCGCAAGCCTCAGTATGCCGCTGCAGAAACACCTTGACTCTGGGACTATGCTGGTGCAGCAAGTCGATCCGGCTGAGCTTTCGCCCGGAGCTTTCGTAACCCTGATACGTGATGCTGTTGAGAACCGGTCCGTTCGTTTACTCATTATCGATAGCCTCAATGGTCTTTTGAACGCTATGCCCGGAGAACGCTATTTCGCCTTGCAACTCCATGAGCTACTTTCGTACCTGAGCCAGTTAGGCGTCGCAACCCTGATGACCGTAGCCCAACAAGGCGTTATGGGTATCGCCATGAACAGCCCAGTCGATATCACCTATATTGCGGATACTGTGATCCTGTTCCGTTATTTCGAAGCTGGTGGCGTTATTCGCCATGCAATATCAGTCCAGAAAAAGCGGAGCGGCATGCATGAACGTTCGATACGCGAGCTGACGTTCCGATCCGGTAAGTTGCAAATTGGTCCAGCACTGTCTGACTTCGAAGGTGTATTGACGGGTTTGCCAACCTTTGTAGGCAGGCGGAAGGACCTTGCCTGATATGCAAGCCTCACTACATACCTTTCCGGCGGCTAACGCCGGGCACGATGACATCTCCCTCATGGAACTGCGGGTTCTCATCAGTGCGCCTACCGGTCGCGATGCATCTCTGATCGTGAATCTGCTCAGGGGGGCCGGTATGGTTGCAGAGGCATGCTCAGGGTATGACGACGTCGAGCAGGAGATGAGGTGCGGGGCAGGTGCGGTCATCATTGCCGAAGAATCTTTGCGCGAAGAGTCCGTTGAGCGACTACGGTCCTTTCTGATGCAGCAACCCTCGTGGTCGGATTTTCCGCTCATTCTGCTCACCAAGTGTGGCAAGGTCTCGCCTGCAACGGTGCGCCGCAACGAAGCATACGTTCTGCTGGGAAACGTGCTGCTGCTGGAACGCCCTGTCCGTCCGGAAACGCTGATCAGCACAGTGCAGGGAACACTCCGAAGCCGAAAACGGCAATATGAGATCCGCAACTACCTGCGTCGACAGGCACAAGCGGAAGCTGCCTTGCGTCAAACAGAAAAGCTGGCAGTCACTGGACGGTTGGCGGCTACCATCGCACACGAGATCAATAACCCTCTTGAGGCGGTTACAAACCTGCTTTTTCTCTTGCGATCCCATGTTAGCGATGTAGGAACGGAGTACCTCCGTACGGCCGAAAGCGAACTGGAACGTATTTCCACTATTACAAAGCAAACTCTGACTTTTTACCGCGGAAGCGGAAAGGTCGAAGCGGTGAACTTGTTGGAAGTCGTCGAAGAAGTCTTAAAACTGCTGGCAGTGAGAACTGCGCAACGCAAAATCACTGTGGTAAAGAACTTTGCCCAGGTCCAGGTACAGGGTATCCCAGGCGAGTTGCGCCAGCTGTTCTTGAACCTCATTGATAACGCGATTTCCGCAGCCCCGGTGGGCGGTTCTGTCCGGATTGCAATTGTCGATCAGGGCAACTCGGCACAAGTGTCAATCACCGACAATGGCAGCGGCATCGCACGTGAGAATGTCGAGAAGCTCTTTCAGCCGTTTTTCACCACCAAGAGCGTCGGAACCGGCTTAGGGCTGTGGGTCGCCCAAGGCATCGCTGCGAAGTTCGGTGGCAACATACGGGTGGAATCGCAAACAGAAGGCCCGCTGCATGGAGCGACATTTTACGTCACCCTTAATCGCCGCCCTCAAGCGGACGCTTCTATAGACTCCGCGGTTCGCATAGGCTAATAACTATGGCCGCATAATCCGCCGCGCCTGGGCTCTACCGATGCCGGCGCACGCCCGGTGCGCCTGGCGAGAGATCGCGCACCCCAACACAGCTTGTGAGTCCCTTTTTGGAACGTCTGTCTCCTCTTTCGCTGTGCGTCTAGCTCTGCCCGGAATAGGCATTTTGGGCCCATGGTCGGCCATTCGGAAGCCAACCGGCAGCGGCGAGTCGAACCTTGCTATCCTGAGTTCATCGCGGAAGCACCCTTTGCCGACATCAAACGACCAGCGACGAACGAGTGCTTCGCCATCCTCTAACCAACAGCAGCCCACCACCGTCCGCCCCTTCCGCATCCTCCTTTCCGCCGGCGAAGCCTCCGGCGATATGTATGGGGCCCAGCTCATTGAAGCCCTGCGCCGCCGCCGGCCCGACTTGGAAGTTTTTGGCTTGGGCGGCGACCGCATGCGCGCCGCCGGCTGCGAAACGCTGGTGGATGCCAAAGACATCGCCGTGGTGGGAATTACGGAGATCCTACGCCATCTGCCCCGCATTTACGCGCGCTTTGGCCGACTGCGCCGCGCCATTGCCCAGCGTCGGCCCGATATAGGCGTGGTCATTGACTCGCCCGCTTTCAACCTGCGCGTGGCCCGCGCCTTGCACCGCCGTGGCATCCCTGTGGTCTATTACGTGGCCCCGCAGTTCTGGGCGTGGCGCCAGTGGCGCGCGCGTATCGTGCGCCGCTATGTGCGCCAGGCCCTCACCATCTTTCCCTTTGAAGTGGACTTCTGGCGGCACTGGGGCCTGCCCGCGCAGTTCGTTGGGCATCCTCTGGCCGAAGCCGCCCGGCCCAGCGTCAGCCGCGACGAGTTGGCCCGCCTGAACCGGCTTGACCCCACCAAGCCGTGGATCACGCTCATGCCCGGCAGCCGCCGCCGCGAGGTGG
>DASSIO010000113.1:0-13039 GCA_035691825.1 Terriglobales bacterium
TCCAAGCCCCTATATTCTAGAATGCGGACGTCTGGATAAGCCGCCGCTGGATTGAACTTCACCGTTACCGTGTTGCTGCCGCCCGAGATGTTCTTGGCGTAGTAGATCGACTGCTGTAAACCGGTGGTGCTGGTGGGACCGACTGCTAAAGCGTAGCTGTTCCCTCGACTATCCGTTACTGAGCTGATCGAAGAAATGTTGTCTCCCCAGCCGATAACTACGACATTGAGGTCACCTGCACTCTGAGCAGCAGGGTAGGTAACCGAAACGGAAGAGTTCGACGCTTGGATTGTGCTTGGCCCTGACGCCACCTGCACAAAGCTAATCGAGCTCGTGCCGGTATATGTGAAGCCACTAGCGAACGTGCCGCTTTGTCCATCCGTGTTGGTCACGACCACATTTACCGCTCCCGCTGCATGGGCCGGTGTTGTTGCGCTGATCTGCGTCCCACTGACCACGGTCACGTTGCTGGCCGCTGTGCCTCCCAACGTCAGCGTCGCTCCCGACAGGAACCCGGTGCCGGTAATCGTAACCGAAGTCCCACCGGCGGTCGTTCCCGACGTGGGTGAGATGGCTGTCACCGTCGGGGCGGGGTTCGCAGAAACATACGTGTAGCCCCCGCTCAACGTGCCGCTCTGGCCATCCGTGTTGGTCACGACCACATTTACCGTTCCTGCTGCGTGAGCCGGTGTTCTTGCGGTGACAGAGGTACTGCTAACTACGTTGACGTTGCTCGCCGCTGTACCCCCGAAACTTACCATCGCTCCCGACACAAAGCCGGTGCCGGTGATACTGACCGAAGTTCCCCCAGCGGTTGTCCCGGATGTCGGCGAGATCGCTGTCACGCTCGGAGCTGACGGAGAACCCTGCCCACCGCCCCGGAATGTAACCATCTGCATTACCCAAACAGACGAACTGGTCGTGGCCGTCGCAGTGTAGCTCCCCGTACTCGTAACCGTCTTGTCCTCTGCAATGTTGCCATAGATATTGATTATGCGGTTTACAAATCCAGATCCAGCGGCGCTGAAGATCTTTCCAGTCGTGCCTGCCCCAAAGATCAACTCATTCGGCGAAGTGGTCAGGGCAGGACCACTATTAGCGGTTGTCCCCGAGCCTACAGCCGCCGCCGCTTTGTCAAGCGGATTGCTTGCGTCCAAGCCCCGATATTCTAGAATGCGGACGTCTGGATAAGCCGCCGCTTGGTTGAACTTCACCGTTACCGTGTTGCTGCCGCCCGAGATATTCTTGGCATAGTACACCGCTTGCTGCAGCCCGGTGTTGCTCGTCGGGCCTACCGCTGGGCTGTATGTATTCCCGCGGTTGTCAGTTATCGAACTGATGGATGATGTGGTGTCGCCCCAACCCACAACCACGACGTTCAGATCGCCCGCACCCTCAGCCGCCGGATATGAAACCGAAACCGACGAGTTCGACGCCTGGATCGTACTTGGCCCTGAATTCGCCTGGACAAAAGAAATGCCCGGAGGAGGAGGTGTGGACCCAGTTAACTGCACAAAACTTGCTACCGCCGGCACGCCATTACTGTTGAGCAGGAACAGCATATAGTAGCCAGGTGGTGCGATATTGCCATTGGGAGGAGCGGTGACGGTAAGAGCCCCGCTTCCCGCTGTGAAAGATAGGCCGACCTCACGCTGGTCCATGCCGAAAGCATGCGTTGCAGCTCCATTTCGCACCAGAACCACAGATGAAATATTCGCGGCGTCTGGCGTTGTCACGGTGAAAGTATTGCCATAAGAAATCGAGCTCGGTGTGCTCGTAATGGACGGCCTCGTAGCCAGGCTGCCGTCCGCGTTAAACAGATAGGCAGGCTGGTAGATTTCCATCGTATTGTTGTACGTGCCCCGCGACGGATTACCTCCAGCTACCCACACGGTGCCGTCCGGTAGCAGCAACGCGACCGAGTGGTAAAGCCGCTGGCTCGCGTTTGCTCCGGCCGAAGAAAACGTATTGCTGGCGGGGTCGTAGAGATCGGCATTTAGGCTGAGGCTGCTCGTGTCTTCATCATTCACTGAGCCTCCGAGGGCCAGAACTTTGCCGTTGGGCAAAATCACCGCATTCATCTCAATGCGTGCCTGGCTCATGTTCGGTCCGTACTTCCAGGCTGGTGAGGACGCGCCCAAATCGATGACCTCGGTGGTGTTGGTGGCCGGGTTTCCCCCGCCCATGATGATGACCTTGGGGTCGTAGTTGTTTGCAGGGGTCAACGGAAGCAGAACGGAGGTACCGTAGGTCCGCATTCCGCTGTAGTTCGTAGTGGCCACATTGGTCCAGGTTGTGGTCGACGGGTCGAATAGCTTCGACGTGGTCTGCGCACCGGAGTTAAACACCTTACCATTAGGCAAAAGGTGCAAGCGTGGGTAGAGATCCGGGGTCCAATTTGCTGGGTATTGCGTGCTCCAGCCCGAGCCCGTCGTGTAGAATTCGACCGCAGTATTCGTACCGCCGGTCTTATTTAGCCCGGAAAAGGTCATGACCCTTCCATCCCCCAGAGTCACCAGCGTTGGGTACCAGCGCCCATCGCCCATGTTTTGGGTGTTGCTGAAGGTATTTGTGGCAGGGTTGAAAATCGCTGACTGCGGCTGTCCATAGAAGGGGTCGTACTGAATCGTGCCGCCGTCGATCAACACGGTTCCATCCTGGAGAAGCGCCATGCCATTGCAGAACATGTCCCAGGATAAGGAAAATTGCGTGATGGTTTGACCGTTGACGGGATCGACGATCAGGGCTCCGGAGCGATTCGACGGGCCATAGGGAGGACCCGAGGGACAGCCCGACTGTGACGGCGGGCAGTTCCCCGAGCCGGCCACCACCAGCACCTTTCCCGTACTCAGCAGGGCCACGTGGACGGGATTGATAGGCATGGTGTTGGACAGCGTGTTCCATTTTCCCTGCACGTTGGCTTGAGCCATGGCTGCCGGCGATAAGGCCGTCAGCAATAACGAGCAGAACAGGACCGTGACCAGACGAAGGTAGGCACGGCTACTCATCGAAACCTCCGTGCAGCCGGGGGACATCTGACAGGAGAGTCGATCCAGAAGAGGATCCTTGTACTCAGGCCTTGCAGCGGCGCTTCTGCGAGGCTGGATCGAATTATAGAGTTCGCAAAGAATAGTTGTCGCTGATTTGTTCTGTCAAGACGAAAGGCATTGCACTGGGAGTTGCAAACTGTTGCAGGTAAAGAGCGACTTTTCGGCCGCATTGAAACCTGTCCTTCGGTGCTCCTGCAGCAGGTTCGATGTCCGCTAGGGGTCGTCATGCGCTCGGCGTTGTACGATTCCTCGACACTGCCGACCAACGTGACTGACGTGGACGTGCAGGCTGAAGTGCTCAACATGACCAACAACAACCCTCGTACCGACACCGTTTATGAGGTGTTTCTACCCGCAACATCGTAGCCGGGTGATTTGGGACTTCGTTCGCCAGCGGCGTCGGCGTCTATGGTTGGAGTTTCTGCCGGCCTACGCTCCGGAACAGATTCCACAGAACATTGACAGGAAGGAGCGGGTAGAGCACCCCCGCAGATTTGCGCATTCGAAGCAGATGCCTCGGCGTGTTCGACAGAAGCGCACTCCACGATGATGTTTTTCAGACCTCCCGACCACCGCCCATGTGAACCTTAAGCCTCGTCTGGGCTGGTGCTGGTGTGGCTCAGGTGAGCCGTGTGATCGCATGAGGAGCGAGCGATGAGGCGCATCGTTTCACAGATACGTTGACCTCCGAAGTTGTCAGTCATGTTCTTCGGTCAATCACTGTAAATTCTTGACCGGAAAATGCCTCTACAGTGTAGACTTTAATTCTGAGCTGACGATCAGTTCCACGATTGCTCCACTTGTTGTGCAAAGTGGGCCTTTCTCCCGTCACCAGTTCGATACTGCGATGCCCGGTGCAGCTGAAGTCTTGGTCGTTGATGATGAGCCCGAGTTGCTCTCCTACATGGAGACTCTTCTGACGGTCGAAGGTCACCATGTCACAACCTCGGCGAGCGGCTTGTTGGCGCTTCAGCGGCTGCGGCAAGGTCTCATTCCCGATCTGATCTTTCTGGACGTCCGGATGCCAGGCTTGGATGGCCTGCAAAGCTTGCGTGAGATCCGGCGAATTCGCCCTGGGGCCCAGGTTGTGATGCTTTCTTGCCTTTCTGAGACGCGCACCGTTGTAGAGGCCATGCGTCTTGGCGCCCAGGATTACCTGACCAAGCCATTCACCAGGGAATCGCTCGACTTCACGATCGCTCGCTGCCTGGAGCCAGGGTACGCGTCGGGAACGTCGGTGCCTGCTTCTTGCCTGACTATCGACGAGCTTCGGGATGGCCGTGTCATGTTGGCCGCGGGCAAAGCCATGAGCAGGGTCCGTGCCCTATGCGAGATGGTCGCCGGAGTGGACGTGCCGGTGCTGATCCTGGGCGAGAGCGGCACCGGCAAAGAAGTAGTGGCCCGATTCATACACGAACGGTCCCTGCGTGCAGCGCAGCCTTTTCTCAAGATCAATTTGGCGGCTATGCCTGCAGATCTGCTCGAAAGCGAGCTGTTTGGATATGAGCCAGGCGCGTTTACCGGTGCCACCCACGCTAAGCCCGGCAAATTTGAGCTTTGCCACAACGGTACTATCCTCTTGGACGAAATAGGCGATATGCCCCCTGTTCTGCAGGCAAAACTGCTACATGTGCTTCAGGACGGACAGTTTTACAGATTGGGCGGTCGCCGCTCCTTGACCGTGAACGTACGAGTTCTTGCTGCCACCAACATCGATATTAAAGCGGCGATAGCGGAACATCGTTTCCGAGAAGACCTCTATTATCGCCTCAACGCCATGACGATCAATGTGCCTGCGTTGCGCGAACGCAAGGAGGAGATTTCCCTTCTCCTGAAGCACTTCATGGCACGCGTATCCGAAGAGTATGGGATGTCGCCGCTTCCTCTTAGCTCTTCCCTGCTATCCGCCTGCATGTCATATTCGTGGCCAGGCAATGTTCGTGAGTTGGAGAATTTTGTAAAACGCTACTTGGTTCTACGCGACGAAAGGGAGGCTGTGGCCGAAGTTGAGGGCTTAATTCGAATGCAGGAACGGATCCGCCCCGTGAGCAGATTGACCGTAAGCGAGCCTTTAAAGTCTGTGGCGCGCTCGGCTAAGGATGCTGCCGAAATCGTCGCCATCAAAGATGCTTTGGAAACGACCAAATGGCATCGAAAACGCGCCGCGGAGCTGCTAAACATCAGCTACAAAGCTCTTCTGTACAAGATACGACAGTACCAGATTAAGCCGCAAACCTCCTGTGATTGACCATTGGGGTGCCAGCTTCGCACCCAGTTCGAGAACCAACCGGATCTCTAGAAATCAGTTTAGTCACGTCCAGCTTCCGAGTACCTGAGCCCAGGGTGGCTGCCACGCCGTTACGTGCGATGGCGCGAAGCGCGGAGTCCGGGCTTCATCGTGCTCCATCGATTGGTTCCTTGTAGTTATTGCCATGTATGATCTCCTCCGAAGTTTCCATCAGCTCATACGTGTTGCCGGTGGTCAGCCGTAGGATAGGTCAGCCGTCAAGAGGTATGCTTTTTAATCAAAATGATTGTGTACCTCGCGGCCTTCGGGCTGGGCGAGCTGGTGTTGGGAATTGACTTCCCTTCCTCGCCGCCTTAGATTCAACATCGAACCTCGGGGTTCTAACTTGTCTCGTCCTCCTACCATCCTTTGCATCGATGACGACGTTCTCCTGCTTGCCCTCCGCAAAGCGTTGCTTGAATCAAGCGACTTTAAGGTTTTTACGGCAAACAGTGGCCCCGCTGGGCTGGAGATTGCGAATCGTGAACCCATTGAGGTAGTCATTCTCGATTACCACATGCCTGGAATGGACGGCGGCACAGTTGCCAAAGAACTGCGTAGAATCCGCCCCGATTTGGCCATTCTTCTGTCATCCGGTTTGCACGAGATACCGGAATCGTTGTTGGCCATGGTCGACGGCGTCGTGCCCAAGGGCAGCTCCTCTGTCGCTTTGAAAAAAGCAATTGCACGAGTCAGAGTCACGAGAACGAGACCCTTCGAACAGATTCCACAGAAAGACAAGGAGACGACGAAGCACATAGAGCACCCCCGCGGATTTGCGCGCTCGAAGCAGTCGCCGCCTTATCGACGGAAACGCGCCCGCTAAGGCGCCTCAACTCCAGCCGGTGATTTCAGTCGGATGGCACTGCAGCCTGCAGCCAGATAATTGAGCAGCTCGGGACCGCGGTGAGTGTTTGGCTGGCTGGGCTCTTGCGTTAGGTCCCTTCACGAAATCGGATGAAGCAGGACATCCAGGAATAGCTTCTCCGATTCCTCGATTTCTGTCCGGATCCCGCTCCGGCTTTTCCACCAGCGGTCGGGATCAAAGTGTGTGTAGCGGGAACCGCGAACAATCGTTCTTATGTGCTGGCCCTTCATGGAACGATGAAGCACTCGGCGTAGACGACGCGAGTGATCCGAAGTACTCACAATCAGGAACGAGTGAATGCCTAGACGATCGCACCAGCCGGCAAGCACTTGGCCTTCGTCCGTAGTTCCGCGTGCAGTTTGAGGAATCGTTTCGACCGACTCGACGCCCAGCGCCTTGAGTTGCCGAACTGAGCGAGCGGCCCCGTCCTCATAGGGAATTCCGCGGCGCGCGAACTCTTCGCTCACCCAGGTCGAGGGATCGGCGATGACGGCTACCCTTGTCGCCACACCGCTCTGAACAAGGTCGGCCGCCTCGAGCGCTCCAGCACCATCGGCATCGATCGATATCACGATGATATCGACGGACTCGATGGGATCGTCGGCCACCAGAGCCCAGCCAGCTTCTCGCAAAATCGACCGTCGAATGGCCGGCACACCACAGCTGATAGCAAGCAACACTGTGACCAGCAACGCGAGGCCGATGCATCGCTTCCGGCGAGCATTCACATTTCCGATGATAGCGAGAGCTGTGAAAATTCGAACCCACTTTCCCTTACCGAAACAGGTCGGATGTTTCCCCCGTCGCGCCGAGCTGTTAGCGCTTGCGAAAGTGAGATACGAGGAGCAACATAGAAACCGGGTTGGCAACTTGCTCGAAGTCTTTAAAACTCTCCGCTAAACCTTGCTGCGCACCAGTACCAGCCCTCGAAATCGACGATTCGCAGGACGCGGGCCCGGAATCTCCTTTTGGCACGGGCCAGTTTATCGACTCCGGGAAAGGCAGACGGGATCTCTAAAAATATCCGCGAATGCGGTCGCTTTCGATTGGCAAACAATACGCCACCGGCACTAATGTTGACAATGGTGCCGAACTCCAACATGTCTCGTCCGCTCTCATCCCGTCCGCGCACAAACACAGGTATGGCGAGGGCTAGGCGTGGCCAGCGACGTCGTTCCTTTCCCCCCTTTCGGGCGGCGACGGTTTTGTTGGGACGTAGACTTCTCTGCATCGAAGCTCCATCGAGCCGGGAATCTAATCTCGAGCGCCGATCTCGGCGCACCGACCCACCTACGCGGAGTATAGCTGGCCCCGGCTGGCGAAAAACTGAACAGCTTCAGTTCAATTTATTTCGGAAACCCTTGACCTAGGACACCTTAGAGCTCATTGCATAATTGTGGGGCACCGATCTGTGGAAAAACAACTAAACCTCATCATAGGAAGAAGATCGGGGACGGAATCTGTGCTTGCTAGGCTTGCCGATCTGTGCAAAACTCTGTTTCCAAGAGCCAGCCGCTTCATCCCTCGCTGGCCATGGTTGCTAGTTTTCGGTAAGGAGAGCACCATGGGCGCTAATGTTGTCCACCCAGCCTCGTGTGTTCGGGACATATCTTTTTCTCGCGACCACCCGCCGGTCACTCCTTCGACAAGCCTGGAGCAACAGATCCGGCTGCAAATTATCGCTAGCTATCGCGGCCAAGCCGCAGAGCAGTGGCTGCGTGCGTGTCTAAAGTGTCTGCGAAGATTGCGAGTTCGCAGATCGTAGTCACGGCTGCTTGCCTCTAGAGGGGTGTTCGGGCTGCGGCTTCCTTGCCCGACTCTCGCCCATTGTTGAACATCGCGCCCGCTTCCTACTTGACGCACGGGGCCAGCTTACAAAGCTACGCCGCCTGCCCTCTCGTAGTTCGCGAGACTTGGCCAGTCGCGGCTACGTTGAGCGCCCGCAGCTCGGCAGCTGCGGTGGCAACAAACAATAGCAGACTTGCCTCCAGGAGATTGCGAGGTGACAGGTTAAAGGGGAGCAGGAGCCTATTGAGTCGGAGGAGGTGGAGCAGGGCCGCCGCAAAGGCCGTGATCCATGCCAAGTAGTATGTGGACTTGCCTGTTACGTGTAGGCGACTCAGACGATCCATCGTAGTGCCTCCTTAGCAGTTAAAAATCTACGAAGCAGAGGACGCAGATCTCTCTTATGGCGGACTACCCGGACCAGCCGGTGGCAGCATACCCCTCTGCCGAAGTCTACGCAACAAGCTCTCCGGAGCAAGGATCTTGCACACATTGTGCAGTTCTTGTTAGAGCCGTTAGCTCCATTGCTGATGTTGGTTTCACCTGCTAAAGACCATTTGAGTGTCTTGTCACCCCACGCACAATATGACGCTCAATAATTAGGAGCAATTAATATCTAGAGGGATGGATGATGCTCAAAGTCTGCAGGTTTCTTAGTTTGACAGGAGTGGTGATTTGCTGCAGTGGAGCAGTCCGCGCCTCCGCTTACCTCCCCGATGGGTAGCCGCACCTGCACCATCTTCCGTGTATCTGTTCCTAACCAGCCTTGCTGCATTGGCCGTCTTGCAACGAAAGCTTACGTAAGTGATCGAGAACACTTCAAACATGTTTTCCAGTGGTATCGCCCGCACCTGGGGCTTGCATCCTCCTGGTGGTGTCCGCTTTGAAGGCTGGGAGCCGCGCCTTCAGGCTCGGCGCCATTGATTTCCACAGGCCCTGTGGGAAGCACACCGAGAAGAGACAAGCCTTTTGAGTTCAACCTCTTTCCGGCAAGAATTCTTAAATTGCTCCATAGTTAGGACGATGTTAGCGTGCCGCTCAGTTTTCACCCTTGCTCACACGACACCTGTGCGAGGATACGTCCTCCCACAGTTATCCATAAGGCGTGATGCGATGTGCTGTAACTAACCGCTGGAATGGGTGGTGACTAACCCACGGCATGCAACTCTGAACATTTCGGGGTTGCTGGGTTGTATGACTCTTACCCGACAAGCTAGACCTCTGGCCGGAAGATTTTTCGGTCGGACCTGCTTGTTCATCCATGGGAAGCCATGATGCAAAACCAGTTGCGTACAGCAGAGCAGTCTTTTCCACTCGACTTCGATGCAGGGCAGCAGGTTGTCACCAACGTTTTAGGTGAACAACTCGAAAACGCATGCTCGAGCTATGATCAGCTAAAAGTTCTGATTGAGATGGCTCTGGTGCTCAGCCGAGCTACAGGTGCAGCCATCGCCTTGTGCGAAGGGGGTGAAGTGGTGTGTCGCGCCGCCATCGGCACACTCGCCTCCGACCTGGGGAGGCACATTGATGCCCGAAGCGGCTTGTTGGCGGTGTGCCTTCGCACCACGGAGGTCGTGTCCTCGCAGAACCTACGCGTTGATAGTCGGGTCGATCATGGCGCCGCAGCGGAGATTGGGGCGGAATCGGCCATTGTCGTTCCGATCCGTAATGGCGGGGTGGTTGTGGGGGTGCTTGAGGTGGTCTCCGGCACGCTTGGCACTTTCGATGAGCGCGCTGTCCGGAACCTGACCGGCTTAGCTGGAGTGTTTGCCAGCGCCATCGTTTCAAATCGCGGCCGGGAGTCCTGCTCAATTGTGGAGATAACGGCGAGGCCGGTCAGCAAAGTGGCATCTGCCGAGCGGTTGTCATCTAGCCCGTCTGTTCCGGACATTCCACATCCCGGGCGAGTCGATGCGCAGGCGATAACCACAGCACCTCGGCACCCAATCACCAAACTCGCTTTAGCCGTCATCACGTGTTTATTGGCATTGACGTCGTCTTGGCTGCTGTCGACATCTGGCGTCACGTTCCTACGAAGGGGAGCGAAACCGCAGCAGCCTAGCGAACCCTCGAGACCATCGAAAGCGGTGATCCCGCCAGCTGTGGAACCCAAGGCGGTCGAAATCCGGACGGAAACGACCAGTGACAGTGCAAAAGCAGAGCAGTTATTGACGCCAGGCAAGAACAGCGGAGATGCAGAGGTTACGGACATCCGTTTCTCTTCTAGCAAAAGGTTCACCGAGGTTGCTGTTGACCTCAGTGTGGCTGTTCCTTACCAGACACATCGCTTCCACAACCCCGAACGCATCTATTTCGATCTTCACTCTACAACTCTCGGACCTGCGTTGGGTCCTTGGGGCAAAACTCTCAACGTGGGCGACAAGTTCCTGGTAAGAATTCGTGTGGCGCAACATGCGCTCGGGTTGACGCGGGTTGTTCTCGACACCAAGGAGGCACTGGCCTGGTCCACGACCCTCACTCAAAACCCTCCGCGATTGCTCATCAGAGTTGGTGGCCGCAAGCAAGATCTAAAAGGTGAATCACCTGCGGTTCGTCCGCCGCATATCTCCCTTAGCGCGGCAGACGGCAGAGGAGCGATTCGCAATGTGAATTTACGAGTTGACACCACCAGGATGCGAAGCCTTCTGCGGCTGCCTGAGTCAGGATCTCGGGTGAGAACATGGAGCTCCGTCCCGCGGGAGCCTGCGCTGCGCGCCATCTACCTTACCGGGCCGACGGCCGGCAGTCCCCGTGGACTAGAACTGATTGCCAGCTGGCGGCAGATGGGTGGAAATGCGATTGTTTTCGATATTAAGGACAACACTGGCCTCGTGACCGTCCCCTTCACACACCCGCTGAACGATGGTACTTCTCCGCCGATCGCCGACCTTCGCCAATTTATAGCTTATCTCCACTCTTCCGGCCTGTATGCCATCGGTCGCATCGCGGTCTTTCAGGACGAACGTCTGGCGGCAGAACATCCGGAGCTGGCCATTCGCTCGCGACGGAGTGGAAGACCTTGGAAGGAAAAGGCGAAGCTTGCATGGGTGGACCCCTCTAACCGGGAGGTGCAGCAGTACAACCTTGCCTTAGCGAAGGCCGCGGCCGTCTCAGGGCTGGATGAGGTACAGCTCGATTACATCCGCTTCCCCGTACAAGGCAATCAGAAGGACGCCCAGTTCGAGTTTGACTCCAATCACATAAGATGGCGGCGCTCGGACGTAATCACTCATTTCGTAGCGCAGGTCTATTCCCAACTGCATCCCATGGGCGTGCGGCTGTCGTTGGACGTTTTTGGCGTGCTCGCCTGGAATCACCCGGCGGACCTAGCATCCACCGGACAAGACGTTCGAGCCATGCTGCGCTACTGTGACGTGGTTTCTCCGATGATCTATCCCTCCCATTTCTTCCATATGGATGGCTATTCCCGCCCCGGTGATGCGCCGCGCCACTTCATCGCCGAGGCCATGAAGCGTTTCCTGGCAATCACCGCAGGTACAAGCGTTTTAGTGCGTCCGTGGCTGCAGGGCTTTGCCTGGCACACAAGCACCTATTCCACCGAGTACGTGTTGAAGCAGATTAGAGCGGCACAGGCGAACGGCGGCATTGGTTACCTGTTTTGGAATGCCGAGAACGAGTACCGTGAGCCCTTGGCGGCCTTGTCGACAATGCGCTCGGCCGGTCAAGCCCAGCAGAACTCTGGGCGATAAAGTAGGCACTCCCAAATGCCGGAAGCAAGGTCCTCTCTGACTTTCGCGATAGCTTTTCCAAGGACGACTCCAGAGGGGCGCAGCGATCCCACCAGCTGGCGGGCACGCGCCTGCCGGACCTGTTTCCGCTCCTCGGGTGGGCGGCCGCGGATCTCGCTCTCGATGGCGTAGAGCACGGCGATGCGTTCGACGGCCTCAGCGGCAATCAGCGAGTGCTGGGCCAGGGTGAGGTCGTAGAACTCGCGCCGAACGTGTGACCAGCAGGCCGCTTCCCGGATCCGGCCATCCTCATGGAGCTAGTTGAACCCTGCGTAGGCATCGGCCTGCAGGGTGCCACGGAGCTCGCGCAGATGCTGCTGCGGATGCTCGCCCTTGCGAACGGCGAATAGGCAAACCACACAGGAGGGGGCGCCGTATCCCCGGGTGAGCGGTCGTCGCGAACCTAGGTCCATAACCCACCGGTCTTGGTCTTGCCCATGCCTAGAGAGCCAGCACCGTCACCGGAGTTTCGTCGCAGATCGTCGAAGAAACTTCTGTGCCGGTAGCCTCCGTGGCACGAGTGGCAGTGTTCCGATGCGCAAATGTCCTGAGGCGAAAACTTCGGAACTGGCTGTGACAGCGGTCACCGACAAGCTTTTGTTCCGCCAAGCACCATGGCGCTAGCATCTCGGGTTGGCTTATTCCAGTTCCCGGAAACAAGGGAGTACGCTCATATGTTCGTACACGCGGTCGCGAAACCTGGTAACACCTCTAAGCTGCGGCGAAGTGTCGAAAATGACATAAGCCCAATTTTGAGGCAGCAAACTGGATTCCAAGGGGTCGTGGTTCTCAGTGATAGTCGCGAGCCACGATACATGCTCGTGCTTAGCTCTTGGGAAAGCCTGGAAAGCGCAGAGGCATACCAAACCCAAACCTTTCCACGAGTGCTTAGCCTGTTGCGCCCCTTGCTCGAAGCAGAACCGAAAGCTAAGGTCTTCTCGGCGAGTCCGCATTTAGAACAACAAGAAGAGGCGCTGTTTTCCCTGTCCGTCGCCCAGAAGTGACCCTTCTGCACCGTAAACCTCATGGGTACCACGGCAGAGATAAGCGTTGAAAAAGCCTTGCAGCCTGGTCTGTAGCCGTGGGCCCGAACCATACGGATCTCTTTACAACGACACAATTTATGGACCGCAGGCTGTGGAGCGTAGGTGGTCGAACGCCCAAACGCCGGCGCCATCGGGCGCTTGCATGCCCACCTGAATGTATGAACCCTACGGTTAGATAAATCGGCTAGGTTCAGCCGTAGTTTCAGCTTGGCATGGGCTCGCGATGCCCTCTGGCACGGCACAGTACCTGCAGG